>NZ_JAWHNU010000011.1:0-135950 GCF_032582135.1 Pseudomonas syringae group sp. J309-1
CCTCGCTGTCGTTGGCTTCTTAAGAATGCCACCGTGGCGCTACTGACGCCTCGGCTTGGGCGAGTCCATCCAATTACGAGATTGCCTGGATTCTGTGGGAGCAGAGCTTGCTCGCGATAAGAGCGCCGCGGATATCAGGAAAATCGCATCCGCGCCTATCGCGAGCAAGCTCAGCTCCCACAAAAGTTAATCCGCGCCTGACCGAACATTGAAAACAGCCGGGCTTCCCTTGGGATAGCCCGGCTGTTTCGTCTTGGCCTTTTGATCCACAGGAGCGTGGGAATGCGTTGGGGTACTTATTTCGCGGTGCTGGCGTCGGTGCTTTCGGTCGGGCTGGCATTGGGTGTCAGCATGCCGCTGGTGTCCTTGCGACTGGAAAGCTGGGGTTACGGCTCGTTCGCCATTGGCGTAATGGCTGCAATGCCCGCGATTGGCGTTCTGCTCGGCGCAAGCCTGGCCAGCGGCCTCGCTGCACGTTTCGGTACTGCCGCGCTGATGCGCCGCTGCCTGTGGGCTGGCGCGCTATCCGTAGGCCTGTTGGCGCTGCTGCCGTATTACACGGTGTGGCTGGTACTGCGGCTGATGCTCGGCGTGATCCTGACCATCGTCTTCATCCTCGGTGAAAGCTGGATCAACCAACTGGTCGTCGAAAAATGGCGTGGCCGTCTTGTCGCGCTCTATGGCAGCACTTACGCCTTGTGCCAACTGGCCGGGCCGCTGCTGCTTGGCGCATTGGGCACCGAGCACGACACAGGCTTCTGGGTGGGCGTGGCGCTGCTGATCATTTCGCCGTTTTTGCTGCTGGGCAGAAGCGGTGCGCCAAACGCCGATGCATGCCGCGTCACCTTCATCGACCTGTTCGCTTTTTGTCGCTCCATGCCCGCGATCGCCTGGGCGGTGGCACTGTTCGCCGCATTCGAGGCGCTGATCCTGACCTTGCTGCCAATCTATTGCCTGCGTCAGGGCTTCACGCCGGAAATCGCCTTGGCGATGATCAGCACCGTGGTAGTGGGCGACGCGCTTCTGCAGTTGCCGATTGGCGCACTGGCCGACAAGGTTTCGCGGCGCACGTTGTTTTCGAGCTGTGCCGTGGCATTGATGGTTTCAAGCCTGCTGGTGCCGCTGCTGGTGAATACCGTGCTGATCTGGCCGCTGTGGGTGCTGTTCGGGGCCAGCGCAGGCGGCTTGTTCACCCTTTCGCTGATTCTGATTGGAGAGCGCTTTCGCGATGACGCACTGGTTCGCGCCAATGCGCATGTGGCGCAGCTGTGGGGGATCGGTTGTTTGCTGGGACCACTGGCGGCCGGCGCAGGCAGCCAGTGGGTCAGCGGTCAGGCACTGCCGCTGTTGATGGCGGCGGGTGCGTTTGGCCTGGTGATCCTGTCATCCCGACGCGGGGCATTCGGGGTTCAACCGGCGGCAACGGCCTAGAGCATTTTCTCCAGGCCCACGACCCGGCTGAACCACGCGTTCAAGCGCCGCCAGGTATCGCCGGGCTCTTTGTACAAGGTGTGGATTTTGCCGTTGTCTTCGGTGACCCACACCACTTTGCCGTCTTCCAGCTTCGCCTCATAACTCAGGGTCGGCTGCATGCCTTGCAAGGCCAGTTCGCGCAGCGCTTCGGTCAATTCGGGGCTGTCTACCAACACGCCGACTTCGGTGTTCCACAATACCGAGCGCGGGTCGAAGTTGAAGGAGCCCACGAACACTTTTCGACGATCAAACGTCATCGCCTTGCTGTGCAGACTGGAATCCGAACCACCGCCAAACGTTCCGCTTTTACTGAACAGATGAGGGCCGCTGCCCCCGCTGTCACTGCCGGGATCACCCGGCTGGCGGCGCATTTCGAACAGTTTCACGCCATGCTCCAGCAACGCCTTGCGATAAGGCGCATAACCGCCGTGTACCGCAGGCACGTCAGTCGCCTCAAGGGAGTTGGTCAGCAAACTGACCGAAACCCCGGCATCGGCGCGCCCGGTCAGGTAGAGCAAACCTTCTTCACCCGGCACGAAGTAGGCGGAAACCAGTATCAGTTCCTTGTTTGCATTGAGCAGCTCAGGGGCCAACTGGGTGGTCAGCAGCAGATGCGGGTCAGGTTCGCCACGAGCCAGCACTTTGGTCGGCGCATCCCACAAGGCCTTGTTATGCGCCCAGATCAATTCGTTGAACCAGATCTTGAGACGTGGGTTTTTCTGGTACGCCATCAGGCGATCGTACAGCGCCTTGTGTTTGTGCTGCGACTCTACGAGCGATGCCTCCAGCCGTTTGCGCGCCTTGGCCAGATCACGAGTCGTCGGCAGGAAATACATGAACTCGGCGATGGGCTTGCTCAGTGTGCTGTTCCAGTATTGATCAAAACTGTGCCCGAGTTGCTCGGCCACCGGACCGACGCTGAGCATGTCGATGTCGGTGAAATTCAGGTTTTCTTCGGCATCGAAGTATTCATCACCCAGATTGCGCCCACCCACGATGGCCACGCTGCCGTCGGCCAGCCACAGCTTGTTGTGCATGCGCCGATGCTGGCGCGACAGATTTAAAAGCCGCCCCACACTGCGGGTCACGCCGGTCTCGCGCCCTAGACTCTGGGGGTTGAACAGTCGAATCTGAATGTTGGGGTGTGCCGCCAGAGTGGCGATGGAGTGATCAAGCCCGTCGCTGGTGGTGTCGTCCAGCAGGATGCGCACGCGAACACCGCGATCCGCCGCCTTGAGCAACTCATCAATCAAGGCACGGGTGCTCAAACCGTCATGGACGATGTAGTACTGCAAATCCAGACTGGTGCGGGCATTGCGGATCAGTTCGGCACGCGCCATGAAGGCTTCGGTGCTGTTGGACAGCAGGCGAAAGCCCGAACGACCCTCATGAGGCTGAGCCATCGCCTGCACAGAACGGCCAAACGCCGAATCCGTCGGCGGCAACGCCTGACTCGGTTCGTTAGGGACATTGATATGAGCACAACCACTGAAGCACAGCGCCGACAACAGGCAGAAGGGCATCGCCCATGTGTTCTTCAAATTCACTACCCCAAGGGCGTTACGACATGGCGTGTATGACCGCAGCTTTTAGATAAAGTCGCACAGAATGTAAGCACTGGCTCTCTTATCTCTACCTACAGGGAGCCGCTCATAAGCATGGAAACGCTCAAGTACGGGCGTGTGCCATCGCTGGACTGTAAGCTTGTTGAACGACCCAACATCTTGAAAAAACTCAACACCATCTGAGTGTTTAAAATCAAATAACAAACCAACATCATCGCGGTTCAATTACTTCGACAGGACGTCGGAAATGAGCGGCATTAGCGATGTACGTTTAAGACTTAAAGGCCAGGAGTTGAACGCAGAATACAAGCACTCGGTAACGATGCCAAAAAGACCCGGTGAAGGCCTGCTGGCACTGTACCTGAGGCGCTGGACCAATCGTGAACAACTTCTGAAATTAACCATGGCACAACTAAGAGATGCAGGGATCGATCCACGATATGCCCGGGAGGAAGGACTCAAGCCGTTCTGGAGAGAATAAGCACTGGCCGTCATGAATCGGACCCGAGCCTTCCTTTTGAGCAGTTTCAAAGTGGAAGGCTTGTCCACCCTGAATACAGCCGTATATAAACCCATTTAAAGTGTTTCAATTAACTCTTTAATCGTACTCCCGACCGTGCGCACCGCGTTCTCGACCTCTGGAGACGGCTTTGCAGCGAAATTCATTCGCAGGCAATTACGGTATTTGCCAGAGGCAGAAAAAATACTGCCCACGGCAATCTGTACGCCCTTGGTCAACAGCGCACGATTCAGACGCAGCGTATCGAAATCCTCGGCAAGCTCGACCCACAACATGAAACCACCTTGTGGACGACTGACCCGTGTACCTGCCGGAAAGTAACGCATGACCCAGTCGATCATTTGCTCGCGACCACGCTGATACTGACTGCGCATGCGTCGCAGGTGCGGCTCGTAATGTCCGCCCTCAAGAAACTCGGCAATCGCCAGTTGCGGCTGAGGCGCTGTTGAACCGGTGCCGATGTACTTCATGTGCAGCACGCGTTCCAGATAGCGGCCCGGCGCAACCCAGCCAATGCGCAACCCTGGCGCAAGCGTCTTGGAGAACGAGCTGCACAGCAGAACCCGGCCGTCTTCGTCGAAGGATTTGATCGTCCGCGGCCGCGGATAACTGAACGCCAGATCGCCATACACATCGTCTTCAATGATCGCCACATCAAAGCGCTGAGCGAGGGTTAGCAAGGCGCGCTTGCGGTTTTCCGGCATGACGTAGCCCAACGGATTGTTGCAGTTGGGTGTCAGCTGTATGACCTTGATCGGCCATTGCTCCAGCGCCAGCTCAAGTGCTTCAAGGCTGATGCCAGTCACGGGATCGGTAGGGATTTCCAGGGCTTTCATGCCCAGGCCTTTCAGCGTCTGCATGGCGCCGAAAAAGCTCGGCGAGTCTACGGCGACGATATCCCCTGGATCACAGATGGCCCGAACGCTGGCCGAAAGCGCTTCGTGGCAACCGGTGGTGATCAACAAATCGTTGGCGGTCAGGTTGCAGCCCGAATCCAGCAGCAACCGAGCCACTTGCTCGCGAAGTGTCTGGTTACCCTGAATGCTGTCGTAATACAGACCGGGCATTTGCTCGTCACGACTGATCCGCCCAAGGGCGCGCATCAGCGGCCGTAGCGTCGGGCTACTGACGTCGGGCATGCCACGCCCCAGTTGCACGAGGTTCGGCAAAGCCTTGACCCGCATCAGGTCCAGCACCTGATCCCACTGGGAGATGTCCACAGGACGCTGCGCCGGACGACCAATGACCGGCAGCGCCGGAACAGCGCGGCTGACCGGCACAAAATACCCGGACTTGGGTTTGGGCAGGGCAAGGCCGCTGTCTTCCAGCACGCGATAAGCCTGCTGCACCGTACTCAGGCTGACGCCGTGTTCAACACTCAACGCCCGTACCGAAGGCAGCCTGTCGCCAGGCCGATAGAACCCGTTTTCGATACGCGTACCGAGCAATTCGGCGAGGTTGACGTAGAGTGTCATGAGCATACTCTCGGCTTTTTGAGTGAGCTAACCATACAGATGTGAGAAAAATACAGCATTCAGCGTCGTTATGAAAACATCTGTATGCAGATAAATAGATTTGTTTGAATCTGTAATGGTTTGTCGCGCCGATTCATCATGTACCCACACCACAACGTAATGAGGGTTGGGAACATGAACGGGTTGAGTGATGTGCGGTTGGCGCTTTACAGTCAGGAACTGAGCAGCGGAAAAGCAGTTGTCGCCAAGACAGCAAGCGGACCGAAGCTAGGCCGCTGGGCGCTGTATCGCCATCGCTGGATGTCACGCCGGGGGCTGCTGAATCTGACTGAAGAGCAATTGCGCGATATTGGCCTGAGCTCCGCTCAGGCGATGCACGAAGGGTTGAAGCCGTTTTGGCGGGAGTGATTACCAGGCCCTGTGACACCTGTGGGAGCTGGGCTTGCCCGCGATAAGGCTGGACGCGGTTCACTTTAGATAGCGTCCAGCCTTATCGCGGGCAAGCCCAGCTCCCACAGGAGACCGCAGTTTCTTGTTAGACCACAGTCGTTCATCAGCCAGCTTCAGCCTCAACGCAATTCCTTCAACCGATGCCAAAGCATCCCCAGCGCCAGCAATGGCGAGCGCAGATGCTTGCCGCCAGGGAAGGTGATGTGCGGGACTTTGGCGAACAGCTCGAAGCCATTGCTGTGTTGCCCGGCAATAGCTTCACCGAGCAGCTTGCCCGCCAGATGGGTCGCGTTAAGGCCGTGTCCGGAATAGGCCTGGGCGTAGAACACGTTGGGCTGGTCCTTCAAGCGACCGATCTGCGGCAAGCGGTTGGCGCCGATGCCGATCATGCCGCCCCACTGATAATCGATCTTCACAGCCGCCAACTGCGGGAACACCTTGAGCATTTTGGGCTGCATATACGCCGCGATGTCTTGCGGGTCACGCCCCGAATAGTGACAAGCCCCACCAAACAACAGACGCCGATCCGCCGAAAGCCGGAAGTAGTCCACCGTCACACGCTGATCACACACGGCCATATTCTGAGGCAGCAACTGCGTGGCCAGGTCTTCACTCAACGGCTCGGTGGCGATTATGTAGCTACCGGCGGGTAAGACCTTGCCGCTGAGTTGCTGGTTGAGATCATTCAGGTAAGCGTTACAACCCAGCACCAATGTCTTGGCCTGAACCAGGCCCTGAGCAGTATGTACTTTGACCTGCGGGCCATATTCGATGCGGCTCACCGCCGAATGCTCGAACACTTGCACGCCCAGCGACTTCGCGACAGCGGCTTCGCCCAAGGCAAGGTTCAGCGGGTGCAAATGTCCCGATCCCATGTCGATAAGGCCGCCCACATAGCGGTCCGAACCTACCACGCTACGCATCTCGCCGGCCTGCAGCAGTTTTAACGAATGGCGATAACCCAAATCGCGCAGCTCATCTGCATCTTCGGCCAGCCCGACAAGATCCCGAGGCTTGTTGGCCAGGTCGCAATAACCCCAGGTCAAATCGCAATCAATGCCATAACGCTCAACGCGCTGACGCACGATTTCGACCGCCTCAATGCCCATCAGCTTCAACTGCCGCACGCCCTCCGCACCGACCACGCCCGTGAATTGCTCAAGGCCGTGACCCACGCCGCGAATCAACTGCCCGCCATTGCGCCCGCTGGCGCCCCAGCCAATTTTTCGCGCCTCCAGCAGCACTACGCTCAAGCCGCGCTCGGCCAGTTCAATCGCCGTATTCAGGCCGGAAAAGCCGCCGCCCACCACGCAGACGTCAGCCTGAACCTGACCTTGCAGCGGCGGATAATCCGGTTGTGGATGGCTGCTGGCGGCGTAATAAGAAGGGGCGTGCTGATCGGTGGCAGTCGATGGTTGAACGCGGGCGTTCATGGCGGGATCCCGTTGCTGGCGTCTGAAAAACATTCCCGAGGATAAGCCGCAGGTTCGGCGACGGGCAAGGCGCGATCCAGACTGTGCTGTCTTGAACCGCTGGACTGAGGCAAAATCACGCCCATTCACAGCGGGTAAGTTTCAATGAGCTGCAACAGTCAGAAAATTCGTGCGTTACGCCAGCAGATCCCTTCTTTCGAATGCGTCCCAGGCTGCCACGACTGCTGTGGCCCGGTGACCACATCGCCGGAAGAAATGTCCCGCCTGCCACGCAAGACAGCGGCCGAGCAGGATGCGGCCATGGACGAACTGAATTGTGTGCACCTTGGGCCCAATGGCTGCACGGTCTACGACGAACGCCCTCTGATCTGTCGCCTGTTCGGCACGACGCCAACCCTGCCATGCCCCAACGGCCGTCGACCGGTGGAGATGATTCATCCGCGGGTCGAAAAGCAGATTCATGAGTACATGGCGTCGACGCGGCAGGTGTTGGTCTAGAAGCCGGATGAGATCCCAACTGTGGGAGCCGGGCTTGCCCGCGATGCAGGCGCCGCAGTCTTTCAGATGAAAAAGGTTGCTTTCATCGCGAGCAAGCTCGGCTCCTATCAAACAAAATATAACTATCTGATTTGGAATGCTTTTTACTGTAGGAGTGACCGGGGTGGCGATCCACATTGCTCGCGATAGCTCCAGTACAGGCAATATATTCATCGACTGACAGGCCGAATCGCGAGCAAGCTCACTCCTACAGGGTCCGTGTTTGCTGCACGACAGCGTGGTGTCAGGGACACCGGGGCGGCTCCCACAAGAGCTCCGCCATTCTTTGGGATGGCCTGGTCTCAATCCGCAATCGGCAGATTCAGGCTCTCTTTCACCTCTTCCATCACGATATAGCTCTTGGACTCCCGTACATGGGGCAGTTTGAGCAAGATGTCGCCCAGCAGTTTGCGGTACGAGGCCATTTCCGAGATACGCGCCTTGACCAGGTAATCGAAGTCGCCTGAAACCAGATGACACTCCAGCACGTGGGGCAGCTTCAGCACGGCGCGGCGGAATTCTTCGAAGGTGTCGCCAGATTTGTAGTCCAGGCTGATCTCGACGAACACCAATAGGCTAGCCTTGAGACTTTGCGGATTGAGGCGGGCGTTGTAACCCATGATGATGCCTTCGCGCTCCAGCCGACGGACCCGCTCTGTGCAGGGCGTCGTAGACAAACCGACGCGCTCACCCAGCTCGGTGAAGGAGATTCGGCCGTCGGCCTGAAGGATGCGCAGGATGTTGCGGTCGATCTTGTCCAGTTCACGTTTGGACTGGGTTTGGGTACGCATGGGTAAACCCCCTCTACCAAAGGCTTCTTTGCCGGGAAATCCCGCCAAATATAGGCACTTATACAGTGAAAAGCACTGCCCTTAGCTGCATATACTGCGCACATCCTTGCTTAAAACTTGAAAACGTCAGCGGATATCCGCGATGAGGTAAATCGACATGCGCGTTCTGGTCCTTGGTAGTGGTGTGATCGGCACGACCAGTGCCTATTATCTGGCACGGGCAGGCATGCAGGTTACGGTCGTGGATCGCCAGCCAGCGGTGGCCATGGAAACCAGCTTTGCCAACGCAGGCCAGGTTTCGCCCGGCTATGCATCGCCTTGGGCTGCCCCCGGTGTCCCCCTCAAAGCAATCAAATGGCTGCTTCAGCGCCATGCGCCACTGGCAATCAAAGCCACTGCCGATATCGACCAGTACCTGTGGATGGCGCAAATGCTGCGCAACTGCACGGCCAACCGCTACGCCGTGAACAAAGAGCGCATGGTTCGCCTGTCCGAATACAGCCGCGATTGTCTGGATGAACTGCGTGCCGAAACCGGCATCGCTTACGAAGGCCGGACGCTGGGTACAACGCAGCTGTTCCGCACTCAGGAGCAACTGGATAACGCCGCCAAGGACATTGCTGTCCTTGAGCAATCCGGCGTGCCATTCGAGCTGCTGAATGGCGACGATATTGCCCGGGTTGAGCCGGCTTTGGCGAGCGTGACCAATATTCTTGCGGGCGCCCTGCGACTGCCCAACGACCAGACCGGTGACTGCCAGATGTTCACCACGCGCCTGGCCGAAATGGCTGTTCAGTTGGGCGTTGAATTCCGCTACAACCAGTCCATCGAGCGCATTGATTTCGCTGGCGACCGCATCAATGGCGTGTGGATCGACGGCAAGCTGGAAACCGCCGACCGTTATGTTCTGGCACTCGGCAGCTACTCGCCGCAGTTGCTCAAGCCGCTGGGCATCAAGGCCCCGGTATATCCGCTCAAGGGCTATTCGCTGACGGTGCCGATCACTAATCCGGCGATGGCCCCGACGTCGACCATTCTCGACGAGACGTTCAAAGTGGCGATCACCCGTTTCGACAACCGCATCCGGGTCGGCGGCATGGCCGAGATTGCCGGTTTTGATCTGTCGCTGAACCCGCGTCGACGTGAAACGCTGGAGATGATCGTCAACGATCTTTATCCTCGCGGCGGTGACTTGAGCCAGGCCAGTTTCTGGACGGGTCTGCGCCCGACCACGCCTGACGGCACACCAATTGTCGGTGCAACGCCATACCGTAACCTGTTCCTGAATACCGGCCACGGTACATTGGGCTGGACCATGGCCTGCGGTTCGGGTCGTTTGCTGGCGGACCTGATTGCTCGCCAGAAACCTCAGATCAGCGCCGAAGGCCTCGATATTTCTCGCTACGGCAGCTCCAAGGAGATCGCCAAAAATGTCCATCCAGCGCCAGCTCACCAATGAGCGCATGAGCCAGATCGTCGTCCATAACGGCACTGTGTACCTCGCAGGCCAGGTCGGCGACGACATGACTGCCGGGATCGAGCAGCAGACCCGCGAGACCCTTCACAGCATTGAACGCTTGCTGGAGTTGGCCGGTACTGACAAAAGCCGTCTCCTTTCAGTAACGATTTACCTGAAAGACATCGACGCCCACTTTGCCGGAATGAACAGCGTCTGGGACAAATGGCTGCCAAAAGGTGTAGCGCCTGCGCGTGCCACCGTTGAAGCCAAGCTGTGCGAACCGGAAATACTGGTTGAGCTGTCGGTTGTGGCAGCGCTTCCTTAACAACGTATCCCCTGTAGGAGCTGCCGAAGGCTGCGAACACTCTTGAAGTCACCTCAGCGACCAAGACCTTTCGCAGCCTTCGGCAGCTCCTACAGTTCTATTCCTTTGCCATCAGAATCCCACCATGCGTCCAGCTCGCGCGATTATCGATCTTCAAGCCCTGCGTCATAACTACCGCCTGGCCCGTGACACTACAGGCGCGAAAGCCCTCGCGGTGATCAAGGCCGACGCCTATGGCCATGGTGCTGTGCAAGTTGCCCAGGCACTTGAGGCCGAGGCCAATGGTTTCGCCGTGGCCTGTATTGAAGAGGCGCTGGAACTACGCGCCGCCGGTATTCGTGCTCCCGTTTTGCTGCTTGAAGGTTTCTTCGAAGCCGATGAGCTGGACCTGATCGTCGAGCACGACTTCTGGTGCGTGGTGCATTCACTGTGGCAACTGGAGGCCATCGAACAAGCCCGTCTGCACAAACCGCTGACTGTCTGGCTTAAGCTCGATTCAGGCATGCATCGCGTCGGCTTGCATCCGCAGGACTTTCAATCCGCTTATCAACGCCTTCAGGCAAGCGGCAAAGTGGCGAAAATCGTACTCATGAGCCATTTTGCCCGCGCCGATGAACTGGACTGTCCGTCCAGCGCCGAGCAAGTTGCGGTTTTCGAAGCAGCCCGCCAAGGCATGAACGCCGAAATAAGCCTGCGCAATTCCCCAGCAGTAATGGGCTGGCCTGATGTTCCCAGCGATTGGGTGCGCCCCGGCATCATGCTCTACGGCGCCACGCCATTCGATCGGCCGCAAGCGGTGGCTGATCAGTTGCAACCGGTGATGACCCTGGAATCGAAAGTCATCTGCGTACGCGATTTGCCTGCAGGCGAAGCGGTGGGCTACGGCGCAACGTTCATTACCGAGCGGGCCAGCCGCGTTGGCGTGGTCGCCATGGGTTATGCCGACGGTTATCCCCGAGAAGCGCCTACCGGGACGCCAGTGTTGATCGATGGTCAGCCGAGCCAACTGCTGGGCCGCGTATCGATGGACATGCTGTGTGTCGACCTGAGTCACTTACCGAATGCGGGTCTGGGCAGCCGGGTCGAGCTGTGGGGCAAGAACGTCCTGGCCAGCGACCTGGCGTCTCGCGCAGGCACCATTCCGTATCGCATTTTCTGCAATCTGCGCCGGGTGCCAAGGGTTTATCAGGCTTAAGATACTTATCTGAATCGAGGTACTTTTTTCTGTGAGCTCACGGGTACCGCGAGGCAGCGATAGCAGTCTTTCTGATACTCCGCCATCGCGGCCTCGCGGTGCTCATGCGCTCCTACAGGGGGTAATGGTTAGCCGCTCGACAGCGCGGCGCTTGCCAGCCAGTTCCCTGGATATTCCGTAACAGGTCCAAGTGTTGTAAATACTGAACGCTATTGCCATGATGGCGCTCAACTCGACCTTGCCTGATCTATATCTAGGAGGACTGCCGCATTGGACGTCGGTGAACGACTGCAATCCATTCGTAAACTCAAAGGTCTGTCCCAACGCGAGCTTGCCAAACGAGCAGGCGTGACCAACAGCACCATTTCCATGATCGAAAAAAACAGCGTCAGCCCCTCGATCAGTTCACTCCGGAAAGTGCTCGGCGGGATTCCCATGTCCATGGTGGAGTTCTTCTCTGAAGAGCTCGAGCAGCAGAACCCGACTCAGGTGGTTTACAAGGCCAGCGAGCTGATTGATATCTCCGACGGCGCGGTGACCATGAAACTGGTGGGCAAGGCGCATCCGAGCCGCTCAATCGCATTCCTCAACGAGGTGTACCCGCCTGGTGCCGATACCGGTATCGAGATGCTGGTGCACGAAGGTGAGGAGACCGGCATCCTGGTCGAAGGTCGTCTCGAGCTGGTCGTCGGGCTCGACACTTACATTCTCGAAGAGGGCGACAGCTATTACTTCGAGAGCACCAAGCCGCACCGCTTTCGTAACCCGTTTGACGTGCCAGCGCGACTAATCAGCGCAGCCACTCCGGCTAACTTCTAAGCCAAAGATCCGATAATCAAGGGCTGCAGCGCAAGCCCTTCAACGTCGAGTCGCAGCCCAATAACCTTTCTTATTGCAGGGTTGTTTCGGACGTTCAGGGCAGGGGATATACTCTCGCCGCCTGCTAAACCGTGGCAGGTGTGCGTGAATAGTCTCCATGAGGGTGGAAGCGTGAACCTGACCAACAAGATTCTGGCCATTGCCGCAGCACTGACTTTTTGGGCGTTCAGCGCTCAGGCAGCGACCAGTGAAGAGATTGCCAAACGGCTGGAGCCGGTCGGCCAGGTCTGCATTCAGGGCAAGGAATGTGCAGGGACAAGCGTCGTCGCATCGGCGAACAGCGGTGCTGCCAAGAACCCCGACGACATCATCGCCAAGCACTGTACTGCCTGCCACAGCATCGGCTTGCTGAACGCACCGAAAATCGGTGATACCGCCACCTGGAAAGAGCGCGCCGATCAGCAGGGCGGCCTGGATGGCCTGCTGGCCAAGGCGATCACCGGGCTCAACGCCATGCCCGCCAAAGGCACTTGCGGCGACTGCACTGATGAAGAGCTCAAGAGCGCCATTCAGAAGATGTCGGGGTTGAAGTAAACGACCAGACCTATCACTTGTAGGAGCTGCCGAAGGCTGCGAATCGCGGTATTTCAGGTCAAATGGTTTCGCAGCCTTCGGCAGCTCCTACAGGGAATTATGTTCACTCAGATCTATCCATCAACCTCTGCAACTCAGCCCGGCGCTGCGCAATCGGCAGTGCACCCAAACGCTCTACCTGTGCATAAAACGCCTGCCAGTCTCTGTTCACGTTTCTGAACAGCGCTTCAAAGGCAGGCACCCATTGATCGTAGAGCCCAAAGGGCAGCAACCTGGCGTTGTTCATCGGTGCGTTGATCCAGGCGTCATAACGCTTGTCTCCCGACCATTGCTGATCACGCAATAGCCGGTACTCACTGCGCAGCCTTTCGAATTCCGCCGCCTTGCGCTGGCGCATCAGCTCGGCGCTCAGGGGTTGGCGGTAAAGCTGCATGAGTCGCTCGCGGGTAGCCAGTACCAGCCGTGTAAGTTCATCTCGCTGTTTTGATTGCGTTAAATGCTCAGGAGCAAGCCCGCGCACAATGCGCCATTGTCGGGTGCCTTCCTGCTCGACGAAGCTGGCGTAGGACTCATTGAACTCAGTGTCATCCTTCACATAGAAACGCTGGTGCGCCAACTCATGAAAGATCAACGTCGCTAAACGCTCGTCACCCCAGCCCAGCATAGAGCTGAGAATCGGATCATTGAACCAGCCCAGTGTGGAATAGGCTTCCACACCGCTTACATAGACGTCTTTTCCCTCCTGGCGCTGTAACGCTGCAGCGCCTCTGGCACCGCCGATGCTGTAATAGCCGCGATAGGCCACGCACCCGGCGATGGGGAAACAATGGGTGATCGGCTCAAGAGAAAACTCGTCCGTGGCGAACACATTCCAGACCACGTACGGGCGTCCGAGATCGGCATAAAGCCGGTAGCTTTTATTGTCAGGAAGGTGCAACTGGCTGCTGGCAAAGTCGCGTGCTTGCCGGGAAAAAGCCAGACGCTGGCGAAGTTTCGGATCACGGGTCTGATCAGCGATCACATCCTCGACCGGCTCACGAGCACGTAGCAGCTGAAACTGGCCGCTCACCAACTGGTCGTAATAGCTAAGGCTGGAACAACCGCTGAGCAGCAAAATCGCCAACAGCGGCCAACTGCGCCAAAGGCATGAAGCGTTGAGACTCGGCATGGACAGCCTTTAAAGTTGCACACATGGCGCGTTATGCCGGACAGCGAGGGCATTTCGCAACTACTATCGAGATCCTTTGAAGCCGAGCTGAACATGCGCCCTTTATTGATGCTCTTAGCCCTTGCCGCACTGGCTGGATGTGCAGGCCCCATGCCTGCCGTTGATCCGGCTCAAGCCTGGGTCGATATGCGGACCATGACCGGCAAGCTGGTCATGGCTGACAAGGTGGACGGCAAGACGACCTATGACGGCCGTTACTTCCAGCTATCGCCAGGCAGTCACCGGCTTCAGGTCCGCTATGACTATGAAATCCACTACGGTGGCTTCACGGCCATGGGCGACGAGTACACCGAGCTGACGTGCTACGTCGAACTGCACAACGCAAACTTCGCCGCCGGGCAGCGCTATATGATCGAGGTCCGCTCATTGACCAACGATGTGACCGCCGAACTACTGGATGCCCAGCGTAACGTTCTGGCGGAACAGGACCATGTCACCTGCATCTGACGATCAACGATCGTTTTTCTGGTAGATGATTTTGCGTGTGCCGTTATCGCAGGTGCCAACGACCATGTTCTGGTCTTGGGCCTCGTCATTGGTGACGATTTCCAGCGTGTAGGAACTGACGTTATTGGCCTGAATCTTGGCTTCGATCTCGGCTTTCAACTCTTCACAGTCTTTAGGCGCGGCGAGGGCGCTGGTGGCCAGCGAAAGACCCAGTACGGCTAATGCAAAACGTTTCATGCTCGACTCCTCGACACCACTAGAGCAGCACGCGCCGGAATGATTCCCGCGCCTTCGCTGCTTCTCACCATAGACATTACCCGGTCTCAGCAAGTTCGGCACTCGTCAGTCGGGTCGAACTTCTTTGTGAGCGGCTCATCACATCCTGACGATTAACTGACTGAGTGATGTATGAACGCACCTTTCATCCAATGGGTTATCCAGTACAAGGACGCCCTGACGGTCCTGATCAGCATCGGTACGCTGATCGTCTGGGTGCTCTACGCACAACTGCTGTTGAATAATTATCGCCGCCAGCGTCGACCGCGGATCATTATCAATAGGGGCGCAGGTAAAGGCATCGGCTCGCTGTGCCTGATCAGCAACATGAGCGCCGAGCCCATCTTCATCAATCAGATCGTGCTGGTACTCAATACCAATCAGGGCCAGCTATGCTGCGATGTCACGGACATCCGGGAAGAAAGCAAAGGCGAGATCGAACAGGATCTGATTCTGCACAACGCGACTCGCCAAGGGCCATTGGGCACGGGCGACTTCACGCATATCGGCTCTTTCGCTTCGCTCATCCAGCGTCTGGCGCTGCTTCACGCGATTCCCATGCAGGGTCAAAAACCAGCGCAAGAGTGGAAGTTTTCCAGCCTGGAAGTGCGTGTGATCGCATTCTACGGCTCTGACAAGCACGCCATTGGTGCAAGCCGGGGATTTGAGCTTAGTAATGCTGAGGAGGATGGCTGCCAGCTGATTGCGCAGTCACGGGAAAGCCTGCAGTACAACTCGGCGTGGCACCGTCGCAAGGTACGTCGGCAATGGATGCTGGATGTGGAGGGGTAGAGAGAGTCGACCCTACGCCGAACACTGTAGGAGCTGCCGAAGGCTGCGAAAGCGATAGTCCTGAGACACCGCTATCGCAGCCTTCGGCAGCTCCTACAGTTCAATCATATGCCCTGAACCGATCAGCTAAGCAGCGTAGCGTCCAGAGTGATTTTTGCATTCAGGACTTTCGAGACCGGGCAGCCTTCTTTGGCCATAGTGGTCAGCTTGTCGAACTGCTCTTGAGTCGCGCCTGGCACTTTGGCCTTCAGCGTCAAATGAACTGCTGTGATCGCGAAGCCGCCATCAACCTGATCCAGAGTGACGTCTGCCGTCGTATCGATGCTTTCAGCGGTGAGGTTCTCGCCGCCCAGGATCATCGACAGCGCCATGGAGAAACAGCCTGCGTGCGCTGCGCCAATCAACTCTTCTGGGTTGGTGCCTTTGCCGCCTTCAAAACGAGCCTTGAAGCCGTAAGGCGCTTCACGCAGTACGCCGGTTTCAGTGGAGATGCTGCCGATGCCAGTCTTCAGGTCGCCTTCCCAGTGGGCCGATGCTTTTTTGACAATGCTCATGGTGTCTCCTCATGGATAAGTGCGTTTCGCACGGGGTTAAGGGTTCTGAGGATAGCTCGGTCTGGAAAGTTCAACTGTAGGAACGATCCGAAAATAAAGTAGCATTTTTCTACTTTAGGGATTGAATCTGGAGCATATGCCCTTATCCTCTTAAGCAACCGCGGGTTTCGGTCATTAGCGTTTTCTCCATCTGACGGGTCATGCGCCAAGCCTGCAAAACACTTTCGAGGATCGTTGACGACCTATGAAACGTTTAGCTGATGTGAAGATTTCCACGCTTGATCTGGTACCCGTACGCCACGACTCAGGTCCTGCTCAGTCCCTGCGCAACTCGCTTGACCTGGCGCAACACGTCGAAAAACTGGGCTACAACCGCTTCTGGGTGGCCGAACATCACAACATGGATGGCATCGCCAGTTCGGCCACTTCAGTGCTGCTTGGCTATCTGGCGGGCGGCACATCGACCATTCGCGTCGGTTCCGGTGGGATCATGCTGCCCAACCATGCACCACTGGTGATCGCCGAACAGTTCGGCACCCTGGCAAGTCTGTATCCGGGCCGGATCGATCTGGGTCTGGGTCGCGCACCGGGTTCCGATCAAATGACCGCCCGGGCCTTGCGCCGGGAGCGCTCTGGCAGTGCTGATGACTTCCCCGAAGATGTGGCTGAGCTGATGGCCTACCTTGGCCCACGCACACCTGATCAGCGAGTCATCGCCGTTCCGGGCACTGGTACCAATGTGCCGATCTGGTTACTGGGCTCAAGTCTGTTCAGTGCCCAACTGGCCGGGCAACGCGGGTTGCCTTATGCATTCGCGTCGCACTTCGCGCCGCGCTACATGCATGAAGCCATCCGGGTTTATCGCAATCACTTCGAACCTTCAGCGGTGCTGGACAAGCCATACGTGATGCTCGGCGTGCCGCTGGTGGCCGCCGATACGGATGAGCATGCAGAGTATCTGGCGACATCGCTGTATCAGCGGATTCTTTCGCTGATGCGCGGCCAGACATTGATGCAGAAGCCGCCTGTGAAAAGCATGGAAGGGCTGTGGTTGCCTCATGAACGTGAAGCGGTGAGCGATTTCCTCGGCCTGGCCATGGTCGGCAGCAAAGAAAAAATCCGTGCACGGCTGGATGTCTTGCTGGAGCAGACAGACGCAGATGAACTGATCTTCACCTGCGACATGTATGAGCATGACGATCGCTTGCGCTCGTATGAAATTCTGGCTGAGGCAGCAAGAGGCTAATATCAGTTTCAGAACCGCAACTGAACCTGTGCAGACTGTGTGAAAACCCTCAGACAAAAACAAACTGCGCGCGCTCACGTGAAATCTTTAAAAGTTTGTGTAGGTCACAGACCTCCAACTCACGTAGGAGCGCGGTTTTTTGAGCGTTTTTTAGCCAGCTAATTGGCTCGTGAGGTTTTCACACAGCCTGTGTGGGAGCGAATTCATTCGCGAAGGGGCCGGGACATTCACAACATCTGCGTCGTCAGGAATGCCGCCTTCCCGAATGAATTCGGTCCCACAGGTATCTGCGGTCGAGAAAGCCCACAAAAAAACCGACTTCAACGAGTCGGTTTTTTTGTATCTGCAATCTGATCAGCCGCGCTGATACACGATTTCCTTGGCGCCGCCTTCACAGCTGCCGACAACTTTCTTGTCGGTCACGCTGCCTTTGTCGACGACTTCAAGCGTGTAGGACGAAGCGCCTTTAGCCTGCAGCTTTGCGTCAATTTCAGCTTTCAACTCTTCGCACGGCTTGCCAGCCGCCAGGGTGGTCCCGGCAATGCTCAGCAAACCTACCGCCAATAGAAACTTCTTCATTGGTCAAACTCCTTCGTCAGGCCAAATCAGGTCATTTACGGGGCAAACGACCTGAAAGAATTAACCACGCCGACGATTGTTCGCAACAGCGGGCTCTATCTGTGTAGCGGAGGATATGGCAATAAGCCAGTGCGAAAGTTCAGCAATGATCAGCTGTTGGCAATCCGAAAGCCTACTTTCAGGGTGACCTGGAAGTGCGGAACCTTGCCGTCTTCAATATGACCACGGGTCTCAGTCACTTCGAACCATTCCAGATGATTGATGCTCTTGCTGGCCTCGGCCAACGCGTTGTTGATCGCGTCTTCGATGGTGGTGGTAGACGAGCCAACCAGCTCAACCTTCTTGTAAGTGTGATGATCAGTCATGGCAGTTCTCCTAAGGGTCATTACGAGCGCAGCAGTGGGCACGCTCCCTACCTCTGTGGGGAAAAGCGACATAAAAGTTCAGCATTTTACAAAAACCCAAACGCACTTTCTGAAAAGCCCGTAGTCGGAAACAACACACGCCACTCACCATCGCAGGAGAAACATCATGGCTAGCACTTCACTACGTAAAGCCTCGCTTCAAAGCATGGAAGCGGAAATCGAAAGTCTGTTGAAATCACTTGAAGGCTTGAAATCCGATGCGTCGGACGAGTCGCGCAAGACCCTCAAAAATTTGAAAGCCAACGCTGAAAGCGCGCTCAGCCACTCGCGCAGCCTGCTGAGCGATGTGTATGAAGACGTCAAAGTCAAAACCCGCGAAACCAGCGTTGCCACTCGCGACTACGCGCAAGAGCACCCTTGGACTACCGCCGGTGTTGCAGTGGGCGCGGTTGGCCTGCTGGCTGCCTACCTGCTGTTCAAACGCGGCAACTGATTAAAGTCTAATCAGCTCAGGGCCTTCCCGAACGTTTCAGCTCATTTTTTAACCAGTTGGCTAATGATTGAGCGCGCCCGTCAGCGGCACGTTTGGGAACCCAGAGCGCCAGTTGCGCCGGGGTTTCGCTGAAACCCCATGGCGCAACCAGGCGACCAGCCCGCAGGTCATCTGCAACCAGCGGCTCAGGCGCAATCGCAACACCCAGGCCAGCCACGGCCGCCTCCAGCAAATAATACAAATGCTCAAAACCCTGCCCATACTGCAGCGCCTTAGGGTCGATGCCGTTTTGTTGCGCCCAACTGGGCCAGGCTTGCGGCCGTGAAGTGGTTTGCAGAAGGGTTTCGTTGAGCAACTCTTCCACCGACGCCTGCTGCAACTGTGCATAACGGGAAAAGTGCGGGCTTAACACCGGGCCAATTCGCTCACTCGCCAGCTCGAAAACCTGCATGTCCGCCGGCCATGGCGGCTCGGCGAACACCAGCAGCGCGTCCAGCCCTGGGCGACGCGGATCCAGATCACCTTCGCCCGCTGACAAGTGCAGGCGCAGGTCGGGCAAGTCCGCATTCAGCCGTCCCAGACGAGGAATGAACCAGCGCGCCAGCAAGCTTCCGGAACAGCCCAATACAAAAGGAGCATCTGCATGGCCCTGACTGAGCTCGGCACACACCGCGCGCAGGCGGTCGAATGCATCGCCGCTGGCGTCTCGAAGGCGAACGCCTGCATCTGTGAGTTTAAGGCCACGCCCCTCCTTGACGAACAAGGCGACGCCCAGGTGCTCTTCAAGCACCTTCAGTTGCCGACTCACTGCACCGTGAGTCACGTGCAGCTGTTCAGCAGCCTGACTGACGCTGTTCAAGCGTGCAGTGGCTTCGAAGGCTCTTAATGCATTTAGCGGAGGAAGGTCGTGGCTCATGGTATCTGTGAGTTTTCCTGACAGGTCGCGGCGATCTTATCGGTTTTCAGATGAGTTGGCTCTGGTTAAAGTGTGTCCATTGCCGATCCGGCTCACTCATTCGCTTATCGACCCTGGAGGTCACATGACCCAGACCAACTTCAGCAGCGGCCCAGACGCCAACGGCTTGTTCGGCTCATTCGGCGGCCGCTACGTTGCCGAAACCTTGATGCCATTGGTTCTCGACCTGAATCGCGAGTACGAAGCTGCCAAAGCCGACCCGGAATTTGTCGAGCAAATGACCTATTTCCAGCGTGATTACATCGGTCGTCCAAACCCTCTGTACTTCGCTGAGCGTCTGACCGAGTTCTGCGGCGGCGCAAAAATCTACTTCAAGCGCGAAGAACTGAATCACACCGGCGCGCACAAGATCAATAACTGCATCGGCCAGGTCCTGCTGGCCAAGCGCATGGGCAAAAAGCGCCTGATCGCCGAAACCGGCGCCGGCATGCACGGTGTGGCGACGGCCACTGTCGCTGCACGCTTTGGCCTGCCATGTGTGATCTACATGGGCGCTACCGATATCGAGCGTCAGCAAGCCAACGTATTCCGCATGAAGTTGCTGGGTGCTGAAATCGTCCCGGTCACCTCCGGTACCGGCACCCTGAAAGACGCGATGAACGAAGCTCTGCGTGACTGGGTAACCAACGTCGATGACACCTTCTACCTAATCGGCACCGTGGCAGGCCCACACCCGTATCCGGCGATGGTTCGTGACTTCCAGTCAGTCATCGGCAAGGAAACCAAGGTTCAGATGCAAGAGAAAGAAGGTCGTCTGCCCGATAGCCTGATCGCTTGCGTCGGTGGCGGCTCCAACGCCATGGGCCTGTTCCATCCATTCCTGGATGACAACAGCGTGGAAATCATCGGTGTCGAAGCCGGTGGTCATGGCGTCGAGACCGACAAGCATGCCGCCAGCCTCAACGGTGGTGTACCAGGCGTCCTGCACGGCAACCGCACGTACTTGCTGCAGGATAACGATGGTCAGATCACCGACGCGCATTCGATCTCTGCCGGTCTGGACTACCCAGGCATCGGCCCGGAGCACGCTTACCTGCACGAAGTGAAGCGCGTCGAATACGTCAGCATCACCGACGAAGAAGCGCTGGAAGCCTTCCACCATTGCTGCCTGCTGGAAGGCATCATTCCGGCACTGGAAACTGCTCACGCCCTGGCCGAAGCCATGAAGCGCGCCACCAACCTGCGCGATGATCACCTGATGGTCGTATGCCTCTCGGGTCGCGGTGACAAAGACATGCAAACCGTCATGAACCACATGGCCGCCGCCGAACAGAATAAGGAGATGCTGGTATGAGCCGCCTCGAACAACGTTTCGCCCAGCTGAAAACCGAAGGCCGCGCGGCACTGGTGACCTTCGTCACCGCAGGCGATCCGGGTTATGACACCTCGCTGAAAGTGCTCAAGGGCCTGCCTGCAGCCGGTGCCGATGTCATCGAACTGGGCATGCCGTTCACCGACCCAATGGCCGATGGCGTGGCAATTCAACTTGCCACCCTGCGTGCTCTGGATGCCGGGCAGACGCTGCTGAAAACCCTGCAGATGGTCAGCGAGTTCCGCGTCGACGACCAAACCACGCCGATCGTGCTGATGGGTTACTACAACCCTATCCATCGTTATGGTGTGGAAAAATTCGTCGCCGCTGCCAGCGAAGCGGGCGTTGATGGCTTGATCATCGTCGACTTGCCACCCGAGCATGACGCCGAACTGGCGACGCCCGCTCAGGCTTCCGGCATCGACTTCATCCGCCTGACCACGCCGACCACCGACGATGCGCGTCTGCCGCGTGTTCTTGAGCGCAGCTCCGGCTTTGTCTATTACGTGTCGGTTGCGGGTGTGACCGGTGCAGGCTCGGCGACGATGGAGCACGTTGAAGGCGCAATTGAGCGTCTGCATCGCCACACCAGCCTGCCGATCTGTGTCGGTTTTGGCATTCGCACCCCGGAGCAGGCGGCAGCCATCGCTCGCCTCGCAGACGGTGTAGTGGTGGGTTCGGCACTGGTGGACAAGATCGCCAATGCCGCCTCGCCAGAGCAGGGCGTCGATGATGTGTTGAGCCTGTGTGCAGCCTTGGCTGAGGGCGTACGTAAAGCTCGTGTGAGCTGAAGGTAAAGTTCCTGATACAGAGGAATCAAAGCGCAAACACCTGTACTAAGTAGTCAGGCAAAGGGGTTCAGGGTTCATGCCTTGAACCCCTTTTTGCTGCATTGAATTCTTCAGGAGCAACACATGAAACTGCCGAACCGTTTGATTGCCGGGCTGGGTATCTTGATGATCAGCGCCAGTCCGCTGTTGCAAGCAGCGCCACAAGATCAGCGCGGCGGCCCTGACGATAACCGTCAAGGTCAGCAACAAGGTCCAGGTCCGCAGAGCAAAGGTGGTCATGAGCAGGGCAGACAGGGTCAAAACCCGGGCCCAGGCAATGACAACCGTCCGCAACAGCAAGCGCATCAGGACAACCGCGGCGGCAATCGTCCACCGGAAAATTTTGATAGCGTGCGTAATACCATTCAGCAGCACCGCGACGTGATCGGCCGTGGTCAGCCGCTGCCGCCGAACATTCATGTGGTCAAAGGCCACCCATTGCCGCCGGGCTACGGCAAACGCCTGGACTCGCGCTCGCTGCAACACCTGCCTCATTACGATGGCTACGAATGGCGTCGTCTGGGTAGCGACGTGGTACTGATCGCCGTGGGCACCGGGATTGTCTACGCGATTCTGGATGGTGTTTTGAATTAACAAAAACCCTGACTGTAGGAGTGAGCTTGCTCGCGATTGGGTCTCTTGGCCGACGAATTGATCGCCTGAACTGACGCCATCGCGAGCAAGCTCACTCCTACAGATCCAATGTCTACTGCAAGACAGCGCGGTGTCAGAGCCACAGGTTCTGATTTAGTTCGCATTAGCGCCTGAACATCCCTAGATTCAAAGGCCGAACCGCCCCCATCCAGATCGCATGCTCGGTATGATCCGCCAGCTCATCGCCAGTCAGCGGATGGGTAAACACCACCAGACCATTGCGATTCAGCGCCAGCCAAAGCATCACATCGGCAAACTGCTGATGATCAAATGCCAACTGGCAACTCCAGTCGGTATGCGGGCCAACCGGCCGCTCGTGAACCCTGCCCATCGCCAAGCCAAACTTCTCGACCGCCGCCTCACACAAGGCACGTGCCTGCTCGAGAGTGTCAGCATCGAAGTAAACGTGGGCGTGATAACCCTGAATCTCTGACATGGGCGTAAGTGCTCCTTTCGACCAACTATTAAATGCACTCTATGTAGGAGCTGCCGAAGGCTGCGAAAGCGGTACTTCTGACACTCCGCCATCGCAGCCTTCGGCAGCTCCTACATATTCATTGCTTGCTGCGCAATAGCGCTGCCCCCTATTCAAACCGCAATCGACGGCAATGGCCTGCCCGTCAACGAAGTCCCGCTCTGCGCCTGCTCACTCGCCAGCCAATCCACAAACTGCTGAACGATCTGCACCCGCCGTTTACGTTGCGGCAGCACAACGTAATAGCCATAAGCGGAGACTGCTGTTGCATCCACAGGGCGACATAGCAAACCTTGATCGAGCAGGGCGTCCACGAGATGACGCCAGCCGATGGCGACGCCCTGGCCCGCAATGGCTGCCTGAATCAGCAAGGTGTAGTTGTCGAAGCGCAGCTGTCCGGGAGCAGGGGCCTGGTGAATGTTCAAGGCTCGAAACACGCCGCCCCAATCGAACCAGTTGGCGCTGCCTTCGCCTCGCAAATGCAGCAGCGGGAACTCACGCAAGACGTCAGTGGGCAAGGGCGGCTCTCGTCCGGCCAGTAACTGCGGGCTGCACACCGGGAAGACTTCCTCGCTGAACAACCAGCGGCTCTCGCCCTGCTTGAAACGCCCATCTCCGAACAGGACGGCAACGTCGATATCGGCGCGCAGCATGCTGTGACTGCGCTCACTGGTGACGAGACTGACGTCCACGTCCGGATGAGCTTCGTGAAAACGATGCAGGCGAGGCATCAGCCAGTAGGCGGCGAAAGCAAAGTCGGTGGCGACCTGCAGTACTTCGTGTTGATGCTGATGGGTGATCGCGATCAAACCTGCGTCCATCGACTGCAAGCCGGTCTGCACATGGCTGAAAAGAATGTCGCCTGCATCCGTCAGCTCGATGCCACGGTAGATCCGGTCAAACAACCGGGTGGCCAGTTGTTCTTCCAGGCGTTTGATCTGCTGGCTCACGGCTGGCTGAGTGGTGCCCAGCTCAATGGCTGCGGCTGTAAAACTGCGTAGGCGCGCTGCGGACTCAAATGCCCGCAGCAGATCCAGCGAGATATCACCGAGCGATTCAAACATAAGCTGTACTTATCCTAGGCATTGCCATGCATGGGCTTTACCTTAAATCCCATGGGTCCCATCCTCAATCGCAGCACTTTCGCATAAATATTCACTATGGGATGCCGCGAAATACATGAAGCGCAAAAATATTCTTTTCATCATGGCCGATCAAATGGCCGCGCCGATGTTGCCGTTCTACGCCTCATCTCCCATCAAGATGCCCCATTTGAGCCGCCTCGCCGCTGAAGGTGTGGTGTTCGATGCCGCTTACTGCAACAGCCCACTGTGCGCGCCATCGCGTTTCACGCTGGTCAGCGGGCAGTTGCCCAGCAAGATCGGCGCTTACGACAATGCCGCGGAATTCCCGGCAGACATCCCGACTTACGCGCACCATCTGCGCCGCCTGGGCTACAAGACTGCGCTGTCGGGCAAGATGCACTTCTGCGGGCCTGACCAGTTGCATGGCTACGAAGAGCGCCTGACCAGTGATATCTACCCCGCCGACTATGGCTGGTCCGTCAATTGGGACGCGCCGGATGTGCGTCCGACCTGGTATCACAACATGGCGTCGGTGCTGCAGGCTGGCCCATGCGTGCGCACCAACCAGCTGGACTTCGATGAAGAAGTGGTCTTCAAAGCCCAGCAATACCTGTTCGATCACGTGCGCAACGACGGCGATCAACCGTTCTGCCTGACGGTTTCCATGACTCACCCGCACGATCCGTACACCATCCCGAAACCGTTCTGGGATCTGTACAGCGACGACGAAATCCCGATGCCTCGTCATCAGCCGGATCAGGCCGATCAGGATCCGCACTCCCAACGCCTGATGAAAGTCTATGATCTCTGGGACAAGCCGTTACCCGAGGAGAAAATCCGCGATGCACGGCGTGCTTATTTCGGCGCGTGCAGCTACATCGACAGCAACGTCGGCAAGCTGATGCAGACGCTGGAAGACATCGGCCTGGCGGACGACACCATCATTGTGTTCTCCGGCGATCATGGCGACATGCTGGGCGAACGTGGTCTCTGGTACAAAATGCACTGGTTTGAAATGGCAGCTCGCGTACCGCTGCTGGTTTATGCGCCAGGTCATTACAAGGCCGGACGTGTTGGTGCCGCAGTTTCCACAGCTGATTTGCTGCCAACATTTGTCGCCATGGCAGAAGGGGAACTGGTGGATGGCCTGCCACTGGACGGTCAATCACTGATGCCGCATCTTCTGGGCGAGGGGGGTCATGACGAAGTGTTTGGCGAGTACATGGCCGAGGGCACTAACAGCCCGCTGATGATGATCCGGCGCGGCGCGTACAAATTCATTTATTCGGAGCAGGACCCATGCCTGCTGTTCGATGTCCAT
Source organism: Pseudomonas syringae group sp. J309-1 (assembly GCF_032582135.1). NCBI lineage: Bacteria > Pseudomonadati > Pseudomonadota > Gammaproteobacteria > Pseudomonadales > Pseudomonadaceae > Pseudomonas > Pseudomonas syringae group sp. J309-1. Next base: position 25,270 of record NZ_JAWHNU010000011.1, read on the forward strand.
AACGATCCACAGGAGCTGGAAGAGCTGAGCCAGTCGGACACTCACCAGCAACTGTTTACTGAATTCCTGGCTGAAGCACGAGCCAAGTGGGATATACCGGCGATACACCACCAGGTGCTCGCCAGCCAGCGCAGAAGGCGCTTTGTCGCTGAATCGCTGGCACTCGGCAAGCTGAAGAGTTGGGATCACCAGCCGCTGGTAGACGCCAGTCAGCAGTACATGCGCAACCATATTGATCTGGACGATCTGGAGCGCAAGGCACGTTATCCACAACCTTGACCCTGCCAAAAAATCAAAAAACTAGGGGAAGTTAATGAAGACGTTATCCAAAACACTCGTGATTGGGGTCATGGCATTGAGCAGCCTTGCGGTACAGGCTGCCGAGCAAAGTTGCAGCACCGTCAGAATGGCCGATCCGGGCTGGAGCGACATTGCTGCAACCAACGCCATTGCCGGCTTCCTGCTGGACGGGATGGGCTACAAGGCCAAGGTCGACACCCTGGCGGTGCCGATTGCCTACGGCGGTCTCAAGGATGGCAAGCTGGACGTCTTCCTCGGCAACTGGATGCCAGCGCAGCAGGGTTTCTATGACAAGTTCGTCGCAACCGGGGATGTCACCCAGTTGGCGAAGAACCTGGACGGCACCGAATTCACCCTGGCCGTACCGGATTACGTCTGGGACGCGGGTGTGCATAACTTTGCCGACCTGAACAAATTCGCCGACAAGTTCGAGAAAAAGGTTTACGGAATTGGCTCCGGCGCGCCCGCCAACCTGTCGATTCAGAAAATCATCAAGGAAAACGAATTCGATCTGGGCAGCTGGAAGCTTGTCGAATCCAGCGAGCAAGCGATGTTGGCGGAAGTGAATCGCCGGGTGAAAAAAGACCAGTTCGTGGTGTTCCTCGGCTGGACGCCGCACCCGATGAACGTGCAGATCAAAGGCCTGCATTACCTCAAAGGCGGCGAGAAATACTTCGGCGACACCGGCACCGTGCACACCCTGACCCGTAAAGGTTACGCCGAAGCATGCCCGAATGTAGGCAAGCTGCTGACCAACCTGACGTTCACTCAGGAGATGGAAAACAGCATCATGGCCGACGTGACCAACAACAAAGTCACCAATGCTGCCGCGGCCAAAGCCTGGATCAAATCAAACCCGGCCGTGCTGGATAAATGGCTGGATGGCGTGAAGACCATCGATGACAAAGATGCACTGGCGGCGGTGAAGGCGAAGCTTTAAAAGGACTAATCACACAAAGCTGTAGGAGCTGCCGAAGGCTGCGATACGATATGTCAGGAATATTGCTTCGCAGCCTTCGGCAGCTCCTACAGATGCATGGAACCTTGCACCCCATTGCCTGACCCTTCACCCTTACCCTTCCGCAATCCTTCGAAGAGCGTTTCATGGGTTGGCTCAATCGCCATAAATTCCTGCCGTTTCTTGCCTGGCTCCCCCGACAGACTCGTGCCACCGTGGGTCGTGATGCGGTAGTAGGGTTGAGCGGGGCGATTCTGGCCCTGCCGCAATCCATCGCTTACGCCCTGATCGCCGGCCTGCCTGCCGAGTACGGTTTATACGCGGCGATAGTGCCGGTCATGATCGCCTGTTTGTGGGGATCTTCCTGGCATTTGATCTGCGGGCCGACAGCGGCGATTTCAGTCGTGCTCTACGCCAGTATCAGCCCGCTGGCGGTCCCCGCCAGTCAGGATTACATCACCCTGATTCTGTTGCTGACGTTCATTGCCGGGCTGTTCCAGCTGTTGCTCGGCATGGTGCGTTTCGGCGCGCTGGTGAACTTCGTCTCACATTCGGTAGTGCTCGGCTTCACCCTGGGTGCTGCCGTAGTGATTGCCTTGGGGCAGATGCCCAACCTGATCGGTATTGATTTACCCAGCCAGACTACAGCCCTGAAAAGCCTGGTTGCAGTGCTGGAACATCGAGGTGAGCTGGACACGCCGTCACTCATTCTGGGTTTGCTGACGCTGGTGCTCGGCATAGTGCTGAAGCTGCTGGTACCGCGCTGGCCAACTTTGTTGATCACCCTGATCGCCTCCAGTCTGCTGGTCTGGCTCTGGCCTGCGATGTTTGGCCATGTGCGCGTGGTTTCCGCATTCGTCGGCCATCTACCGCCGTTGAGCCCGCTGCCGCTGGACCCGGAACTGATCCTCAAACTGCTGCCCTCCGCCGTGGCGGTGGGCATGCTCGGGCTGGTTAACAGCCTGTCGATTTCCCGCTCGCTGTCCACCCGCTCCCAGCAACTGATCGACGCCAATCAGGAAGTCCGCGCCCAAGGGCTGTCGAACATGGGTGGCAGCCTGTTCTCAGGGTTTCTGTCAGCGGGTTCGTTTACGCGCTCGGCACTGAGTTTTGAAGCGGGCGCCAACTCACCCTTGGCCGGCATATTTTCCGCGTTGTGGGTGGCGCTGTTTGCCGTCGCCGGAGCATCGTTGATCGCGCACATTCCGATTCCGGCCATGGCGGCTTCAATTCTGCTGATTTGTTGGGGGCTGGTGGACCGGCGGGGTATTCGTGCCTTGTACCGGGTCAGTCGCTCCGAGTTTCTGGTCATGGCCCTGACCTGCGTCGCGACGTTGCTACTCGAACTGCAAACCGCGATTTACGCAGGGGTGCTGGCGTCGTTGTTCTTCTACCTCAAGCGAACCTCACAGCCAGTCGTGCAGCAGTGGCGCGACGGCGACGAAGACATCATGCGCGTGGGCGGCTCGATCTTTTTTGGTGCCAGCCACTATTTGCAGACAAGACTGCAGCGCACTGAAGGCAAACACGTGGTCATTGAGGCGCAGCACATCAACTTCATCGATTACTCCGGCGTCGAGATGCTTCATCAGGAAGCCCGACGCCTGCGTGATCACGGCCGAACCCTGACGTTGCGTCGGGCCAGGCCGCAGGTGATCGAAGAATTGCGCAAGCTGGAAGGGGAGGAGAAATGCCCGATCCGGTTCGAAGATTAAGCGCCGAGTTGCCTGCGCAATTCGGCCAGCACTGGCGCAGAGTCCGGTCGCACGCCGCGCCATAACAGGAAGGCCTCTGCGGCTTGCTCGACCAGCATGCCCAAGCCATCCACCGATTGTGCTGCGCCGTGCTCGGCGGCCCATCGACAAAACGCCGTAGGCTCGCTGCCGTACATCATGTCGTAGCAGAAGGTTTTACCGGGCTCGATCAGGCTCGGCGAAATCGGCGGCAGCTCTCCGGCCAGGCTAGCGGAGGTGGCGTTGATGATCACGTCAACGGACTCTTCCAGCCAATCGAAGCCGCTGGCAAACACCGGCCCCAGATCAGCGAATTGCTGGGCGAGTAGCTCGGCTTTTTCTACGGTTCGATTAGCGATCACCAATACCGACGGACGCTCGGCCAACAACGGTTCCAGCGCACCGCGCACTGCGCCCCCCGCACCGAGCAACAATATGCGTTTGCCGCGAAGGCTTACGCCGCAGTTGACCGTCAGATCCCGCACCAGGCCCGCGCCATCCGTGTTATCGCCCAGCAGGGTCCCGTCAGCCAGCTTGCTCAAGGTGTTGACCGCGCCTGCACGCCGGGCGCGTTCGGTCAGGCTGTCGACCATGCGATAGGCCTGCTCCTTGAACGGCACTGTCACGTTGGCTCCACGGCCTTCGCTGAAGAAAGCCATCGCGAATGCCGGGAAGTCATCCCGCGGCGCGAGAGCCGTGCAGTAATCCAACTGCTGACCGGTCTGCTCGGCGAACAGTCCATGGATAAGCGGTGACTTGCTATGACCGATGGGGTTGCCGAAGACGGCGTAGTGATCCATTGGGTTTCCTGAAAGCCGAGCTTGTGAATACTGAACCCTGTGGGAGCTGGGCTTGCCCGCGATAGGGGCGACGCGATCTGAAGTAAACCCCGTCCAGTCTTATCGCGGGCAAGCCCAGCTCCCACAAGGGAGATGCATTTCAAATTAAGATAGCTACAAAGTCTTACCCCAACGCCAACCAATCCCGATCCTGCAGGAAATACTCGGTCAGGCGCGCTTCTTCGCTGCCTGGCACTGCTTTCCAGTCATAGCCCCAGCGCACTTGCGGCGGCAGCGACATGAGGATCGACTCGGTACGGCCTCCCGATTGCAGACCGAACAGCGTGCCGCGGTCGTAAACGAGGTTGAATTCCACATAACGCCCGCGACGGAATTCCTGAAACTCGCGTTGCTGCGCGGTATAAGCGTCTGCTTTGCGACGACGCACAATGGGCAGATAAGCGTCGATAAAGGCATCGCCAATCGCGCGCATGAAGGCAAAGCTGGTGTCGAAATCCCACTGGTTCAGATCGTCGAAGAACAAGCCGCCAACACCGCGTGGCTCGTTGCGATGCTTGAGGTGGAAGTAACTGTCGCACCACGCCTTGTAGCGTGGATAGACGTCAGCACCAAACGGCGCACACGCTTGCTCGGCAACCCGGTGCCAATGCACGCAGTCTTCTTCAACGCCGTAGTAAGGCGTCAGATCGAAACCACCGCCGAACCACCAGACCGCTTCCTCGCCTTCTTTTTCTGCGATGAAAAAACGCACGTTAGCGTGAGACGTCGGCACATGCGGGTTGTGCGGATGGATCACCAGCGACACGCCCAGCGCCTCGAAACCACGTCCGGCCAGCTCAGGCCGATGGGCACTGGCAGAAGGCGGCAGGCTGGTGCCGAACACATGAGAGAAGTTGACGCCGCCTTTCTCGATCATCGCGCCATTCTCGGCAACCCGCGTACGCCCACCGCCACCTGCGGGGCGAGTCCAGGCGTCTTCGAAGAAACGGGCATCACCGTCTTCCTGTTCCAGAGCGGTACAGATCCGGTCTTGCAGATCGAGCAGATAGGCTTTGACGGCCTCAGTGCGGCTAGAAGACATGGCGACCTCTTAAACTGACTTCAGACGGCTGGCCCCCGGACTTCAAGGGCGGCAGCGAAATTGGCGCGTAGCATAACACCCGCTGGCAATCGACCGCAGTTGACGAAGCGCAAACGAAGGAGTCCGATAGAGCGCTTTCACATTCCTGTTTCGATTGATCATGGAGAGAACAAATGGCAAAGCGTATCCAGTTCAGCACGACCGGTGGCCCGGAAGTTCTTGAGTATGTGGACTTCGAACCGGCCCAGCCTGGCCCGCAACAGGTACGTGTGCGCAACAAGGCCATAGGCCTGAATTTCATCGAAACCTACTTCCGCAGCGGCCTGTACCCGGTGCCGTCCTTTCCGTCGGGGCTGGGTAACGAAGGCGCGGGCATCGTCGATGCCGTGGGCAGCGAAGTCAGCCGCTTCAAAGTCGGCGACCGCGTGGCATACGGCACCGGTCCGCTCGGTAGCTACAGCGAGCTGCATACCTTGCCGGAAGCCAATCTGGTGCATCTGCCGGAAGCGATCAGCTTTGAGCAGGCCGCCGCCATCATGCTCAAAGGCCTGACCGTGCAGTACTTACTGCGTCAGACCTACGTCGTTAAACCGGGTGAAACAATCCTGTTTCACGCCGCAGCCGGTGGCGTAGGCTCCCTGGCCTGCCAATGGGCCAAGGCGCTGGGCGCGAAGCTGATCGGCACTGTCAGTTCCGCCGAGAAAGCCGCTCACGCCAAGGCGCTGGGTGCCTGGGAAGTGATCGATTACAGCAAGGACGATGTGGCGAAACGCGTGCTGGAATTGACCGACGGCCAGAAATGCCCGGTGGTTTATGACGGCGTTGGGCAGGACACCTGGACCACTTCGCTGGATTGCGTTGCCCCGCGCGGCCTGTTGGTCAGTTTCGGAAATGCATCCGGGCCGGTTGCAGGCGTGAACCTGGGGATTCTGGCGAGCAAAGGTTCATTGTACGTAACGCGCCCAACCCTCGGCAGCTACGCCAGCACGCCACAGAACCTGCAAAGCATGGCCGACGAACTGTTCGACATGCTCGCCAGCGGCAAGATCAAGGTGGATAACATCCAGCAATTTGCCCTCAAGGATGCAGGCAAAGCGCAGATCGAACTGTCGGGCCGACGCACCACTGGCTCAACTATTTTGATTCCTTGATTTGAAATGCAAACACCTGAAGGAGATTCTTTGAGGGCCTGCTAGCTCAATTCCCTGTGGGAGCGAATTCATTCGCGAAGGGGCAGTTACATCCGCCACTTATGTGTCGACTGAAACACCGCCTTCCCGAATAAATTCGGTCCCACAGTTCCATCATGAGCCCGAGATCATGTTCGACCCCGAGGGACCGAATTACCCCGCTCGAACAACCTCTGCCGTAGCGATATCGCGAATCACGCTCGGGTTACGGCGGCCACCCAGGCTGCCGCTGAGCACGCCATCGATCTGCCCACGGAAATACTGCTCGACCCTCAGACGTGAGCGGGCAGCAGGGCGGCCCGCCGGGTTGGCCGAGGTAGAAATCAGCGGCCCGACCAATGCACACAGCTCACGCACCGTTGGGTGATCGCTGACGCGCAACGCCACCGTCTCGTGAACACCCGTAATCCATTGAGGCAAGAGGTTCTGGTGAGGCACCAGCCACGTGTTGGGACCGGGCCAGGTGCTGGCCATACGATCAATCCACAGCTCCGGGAAATCTTCGAACAGGAAGTCGAACTGACGAATGTTGTCAGCGATCAGAATCAGCCCTTTCTCCACAGGCCGCGATTTGATCGCCAGCAGACGGTAAACCGCTTCTTCATCCCACGGGTCACACCCCAGCCCCCACACCGCTTCGGTTGGATAGGCAATGACCGCACCGGCACGAATATCTCGGGCGGCTTGTTGCACTCGCCAACTGCTGACCATTTTCACTCTCCACTAAAACATTGTCGGCAGTTTAACCTCAGGCTGCGCGCGCAAACCATCGTCCTGCTTCACAGGTAATGCGTCCGTCCAGCTCCAGTTCGGTCAACGCAGCGAGCACTTTCGGCAACGCCCAGCCAATGGAGTGCGCCAACGCTTCACTGGTGTGTGGCGCTGCATGCAGCAAAGCCAGCAGCGGATGGTCGATAGCGACTTCGGTTGTCTGCACCGTTTCAGTGGGTGCCACCACCTGCCAGCCACGCAAAGCTTCGAGAATGTGATGCACCGTCTCGACCAGTACAGCGCCATCGCGAATCAACTGATGACAGCCACGCGCGCCGGGGTGATGAATCGAACCCGGGATGGCGTACACCTCGCGGCCCTGTTCGGCAGCCAAACGAGCTGTGATCAGCGAACCGCTGGCAACGCTCGCCTCGACCACCAGCACACCCAGGGACAAGCCACTGATGATTCGGTTGCGACGCGGAAAGTTGCTGGCAGTAGGACCTGCATCCAGCGGGAACTCGGAAACCACTGCACTTCCTTCGGCAATCATCCGCGCCGCCAACGCTCGGTGGCGCTGTGGATAAAGTTTTTCGATACCAGTGCCGAGGACGCCGATTGTAGAGCCGCCGACGTCCAGGGCGGCCTGATGCGCAGCGCCATCAATGCCCAACGCCAGTCCGCTGGTGATGACAAATCCGGCACCCGCAAGACTTTTCGAAAAGGCTGCCGCGGTATCCAGGCCCGGACGTGAAGCGCGGCGGCTGCCGACCATGCCCAACTGCGGCCGGTCAAGAATCGAAGCGTTACCTGCGACAAACAGAAGAGGAGGTGGATCGGGGATTTCCGCCAGCAATGCCGGATAGTGCGGATCGTCCCACATCAGCAAATGCTGGTCCGGACGCTCTAACCAGACCAGTGCGGCACTCGCACCATCGCGTACATCCGGATCACGTCGAGCCTCTGCGCACGCCGTCGGCAATCCCAGAGAACGCCATGCGCTAGCCGGTGCACTGAGCGCAGCAGAAGCGCTGCCGAACGCATTGATCAACTTGAAGAATCGCTTTGGCCCCACCTCCGGCAAGCGATGCAGGCGCAAACGCGCTTCCTGTTCGGCAGGCGAATGGGCAGCTTTTTCAAACAGTGGCATAAGATCTTCCTTGATCTGCAGCGCACCAAAATTGGTGGCCAATCCTGTGGATAACTCTGTTAACAACAATTTGATAACTGGTGAAGCAACGACAAGAATCTGTATTAATTCTGCAACATGACGTTAAGGATTTCTGACCTTATCCATCACCGCCAGAGAACGATTGGCATTAAGAACCAGCGCGTAGCTGAGTTTGTCGTAAGTACGGAAAATCATCAGAAGACCCGAACGTTCGTCAGGAATTTTGACTTGTTCACCGGTGATGCGATCACGGACAGTCTCGCCAGTTTTGTAGATCGCCAGCACGTTGCCTTCGATCAGGCCGTCTCGCTTGCCACGATCCACTGTGACCACATCCATGACACCGATCTGATTCACACCCCGTGGAACGTCGATGATCAGGCCGTTGATCGGGTTACCTGGCTCGCTTGGCAGGAAGCTGGAGTTGATTGCCCGCTCTTCGCTGGCGAACAATCGATCGCCCAGGCGCACTTCCTGATTCGAGCGTTGCAGCATCAACGTGGAGATATCACCTTCGGTCGCGACAATTTCGCCTCCGCCAATCTCGTCAGCGTTAATCCCCAGTACTTCCTGAGTGACCGGATCGGTGTAGGTTTTGCCTTGGCGGAAGATGCCGTAAACCGAATGCGCAGGGTCCAAAGCACCTCGGGCATAGATACGGTCGCCGATCCCGCTCAGCACCCGCTCGGCATTGCCAGCCACGATGTACGGCGCTCTGTCGAATTGCTCGGGAGTGTCTACAATGCGGTTGCTGAGCAGAAAAGCATTGATTGCGCCCAAGGGAATACTCGGCACCGCTTCGATCATCGGCGTACTGCGCACCTGTGGCGACAGCTTGACGGTGCCGCGTGATGCGCCGCGATTGAGGGTGACGCGGGGCTGGCCGTCCACATAACTCAGCGTCAAGGTATCGCCGGGATAGATCAGATCAGGGTCATGGACCTGCGGGTTGGCGCGCCAGATTTCCTGCCATTTCCAGGGCTCACTGAGAAACTTGCCTGAAATGTCCCAAAGCGTGTCACCAGCAACGACGGTATAACGCTGGGGATGGCCTTCCCTGAGTTGCACTTGCGCCTGCACAAGACCGGTCGCGGCCAACAGCAGCAGGGCGAGTAGTGATTTCCTCATGCAGTGAATCCCTTTATCATGTTGCTTCGCGTGAACATAGAGTCCTATCCGGCTCGGTGTGAAAATGGTTGCCCCGCTTGAACGTCCAAAGCCTAGCAGCCTATTTTGACTTTACCCTACAAGTGCAGCTCTTACGTATATGGCTATTCTAAACATCCTCGAGTTTCCCGATTCGCGCCTGCGCACCATCGCCAAGCCGGTGGCCGTAGTAGACGCCGACATTCGTCAGTTGGTCGATGACATGTTTGAAACCATGTATGAGGCGCCAGGTATCGGGCTGGCTGCAACCCAGGTCAACGTCCATAAGCGTGTCGTGGTCATGGACCTCAGCGAAGACCGCAGCGAGCCTCGGGTTTTCATCAACCCCGAGATCGAAATGCTGACTGACGAAATGGATCAGTATCAGGAAGGCTGTCTCTCCGTTCCAGGCTTCTACGAAAACGTGGATCGCCCGCAAAAAGTGCGTATCAAGGCACTGGACCGTGACGGCAAGGCTTACGAAGAAATCGCCGAAGGCCTGCTTGCTGTGTGTATCCAGCATGAGTGTGATCACCTGAACGGCAAACTGTTCGTCGATTACCTGTCCAACCTCAAGCGCGACCGGATCAAGAAAAAGCTCGAAAAACTGCACAAGCAGAATGCTTGATTCAGCTAAACCTGTGGGAGCCGGGCTTGGTCTGGGCGGCATTCCGACGATAAGGCTGATGCGGTCTAGCTGATATTTTCGCCGACCTTATCGTCGGAATGCCGCCCAGACCAAGCCCGGCTCCCACAAAGGCACAACCATCCAGCCAGCCTACAACTCCCTCCTTTCCCAACGAGAAGCCCATGACTGAGCCACTGCGCATCGTCTTCGCCGGCACCCCAGAGTTCGCCGCTGAACACCTCAAGGCCTTGCTCGACAGCCCTCACCAGATCATCGCGGTCTACACCCAGCCTGATCGCCCGGCCGGTCGTGGACAAAAGCTGATGCCGAGCCCGGTCAAACAACTGGCTGTGCAACACGATATTCCGGTGCTGCAACCGCCAACCCTGCGCGATGCCGCGGCCCAGGCCGAACTGGCTGCGCTCAAGCCTGATTTGCTGGTAGTGGTCGCTTACGGTCTGATCCTCCCGCAAGTCGTGCTGGATATCCCGCGTCTGGGCTGCATCAACAGCCACGCATCGCTGCTGCCACGCTGGCGTGGTGCGGCGCCGATTCAACGCGCCGTAGAAGCAGGCGATGCCGAAAGCGGCGTCACGGTCATGCGCATGGAACTGGGCCTGGACACAGGCCCGATGCTGCTCAAGGCCGTCACGCCCATCACCGCTGAAGACACCGGCGGCTCTTTGCATGACCGCTTGGCTGAACTGGGCCCGCCTGCTGTATTGCAAGCGATTGCCGGTCTGGCCGATGGCACACTGATCGGTGAGGTGCAGGATGACAGCCTCGCCACTTACGCTCACAAGCTCAACAAGGACGAAGCGCGTATCGACTGGACCCGTCCGGCCGAAGAGCTGGAGCGTCTGGTTCGTGCATTCAATCCATGGCCGATCTGCCACAGCACGCTGAACGGCGAAGCCCTGAAAGTCCTCGCCGCCAGCTTCGCTGAAGGGCAGGGCGAGCCGGGCGTCATTCTCGAAGCAAGCAAGGACGGTCTGATTGTCGCGTGTGGCCAGGGAGCGCTGCGTCTGACTCGCCTGCAATTGCCCGGCGGCAAGCCACTGAACTTCACTGACCTGTTCAACAGCCGTCGCGAGAAGTTCGCCATCGGCACCGTGCTGGGCCAACCGGTAACGGCGCAATGAACCCGCGTCTGACCGCCGCCAAGGCACTGGCCGCTGTGCTCAGCGGCAAAGCTTCGCTCAACAGTTCGCTGCCGACGCAGATGGACAAGGTTGAAGTTCGTGATCGCGGCCTGACTCAGGATCTGGCGTTCGGCACCGCCCGCTGGCAACCGCGTCTTTCTGCGCTGGCGGCAAAACTGTTGCAAAAGCCTTTCAAGGCCGCCGATGCCGACGTCGAGGCGTTGCTGCTGGTGGGTTTGTATCAACTTCTGTATTCGCGTATTCCGGCTCATGCCGCCATCGGCGAAACCGTAGGGTGTGCAGACAAACTGAAAAAGCCCTGGGCCAAGGCGTTGCTCAACGCCGTGCTGCGCCGTGCCCAGCGTGAAAGCGAAGCATTGTTGGCCGAGCTGGAACATGATCCGGTGGTGCGTACATCACACCCACGCTGGCTGCAAAAAGCGTTGAAAGCCGCCTGGCCGGAACAGTGGGAAGCCATCTGCGCCGCCAATAACGCGCATCCGCCGATGATTCTGCGGGTCAATCGTCGGCACAACAGCCGCGATCAATACCTCGAACTACTGGCCAAGGCCGGCATTGAAGCAGGCGGCTGTACGTTCAGTCAGGACGGTATTCTCCTGACTGAACCTTGCGATGTACGCAGCCTGCCGGGCTTCGCCGAAGGCTGGATCAGCGTGCAGGACGAAGCCGCGCAACTGGCTGCCGATCTGCTGGAACTGGCTCCAGGCCAACGGGTGCTGGACGCCTGTTGCGCTCCTGGCGGTAAAACCTGTCACTTGCTGGAAGTCCAGCCTGCGCTTGAAGGCGTAGTGGCGGTGGATCTGGAGGCCAAGCGTCTCGTACGGGTGCGCGAAAACCTGGAGCGCCTTGGTCTGAGTGCCGAGTTGATCGCTGCCGATGCCCGGGAAACCGCACAATGGTGGGACGGCAAGCCGTTCCAGCGCATCCTGCTCGATGCGCCGTGCTCGGCAACCGGCGTGATCCGTCGTCATCCCGACATCAAGCTGACCCGTCAGGCTGATGACATCCCGGCCTTGGCAACCCTGCAGGGCGAGTTGCTTGATGCCCTTTGGCCAACCCTGCAAGTCGGCGGCATTCTGCTTTACGCTACCTGCTCGACACTGCCCATGGAGAACACCGAAGTCATCGAGGCGTTTCTGACCCGTACCTCCGGCGCTCGCGAGCTGGACATCGCCGGTCAGCTCGGCCAGCAACCACCGGGCATGAAACAGCCGCACGGTCGCCAGTTGCTCGCGCAGGAAGGCGGGCATGACGGGTTCTATTACGCCAAACTGATCAAGATCGCTGCTTGACTGCTTCAAAGTCGTAAGACCCGTGGGAGCGAATTCATTCGCGAATGCTATGTTGGAGGCGATAAATATTTGCCGAATGTACTGGCCTCTTCGCGAATAAATTCGCTCCCACAGTATTTCTATCACCCACAGATCCCTGCGATTAACTTTCAAGGAATTACTGATTGAAAATCATCATCCTCGGCGCAGGGCAGGTTGGCGGTACGCTGGCTGAGCACCTCGCCAGCGAAGCCAACGACATCACCGTGGTCGACACCGATGGCGACCGGTTGCGTGATCTGGGCGATCGCCTGGATATCCGCACGGTGCAGGGCCGTGGCTCGTTCCCGACCGTACTCCGTCAGGCCGGTGCAGATGATGCCGACATGCTGGTGGCAGTGACCAACAGCGACGAAACCAACATGGTTGCCTGCCAGGTCGCCTACACGCTGTTCCACACTCCCACCAAGATTGCTCGAGTGCGGGAAGCGGCCTATCTGACCCGTGCAGGTCTGTTCGACAACGATGCCATTCCCGTTGACGTGCTGATCAGTCCCGAGCAGGTCGTCACCAACTACATCAAGCGTCTGATCGAATACCCCGGCTCACTGCAGGTGATCGATTTTGCAGGCGGCAAAGCACAACTGGTTGCAGTAAAAGCCTATTACGGCGGACCGCTGGTCGGTCAGCAACTGCGCCAGTTGCGTGAACACATGCCCAATGTCGACATGCGGGTAGCCGCCATCTTCCGACGTGACCGGCCGATCCTGCCGCAAGGCGACACGGTTATCGAAGCGGACGATGAGGTGTTCTTCATCGCCGCCAAGGCAGACATTCGTGCCGTCATGAGCGAGATGCGCCGTCTGGACGAGAACTACAAACGCATCGTCATCGCGGGCGGAGGGCATATCGGCGAGCGCCTGGCGGAAGCCATCGAGAGCCGCTATCAGGTCAAGATCATCGAGATGAACCCGGCCCGTTGTCGGCATCTGTCGGAATCGCTTAACAGCACCGTCGTGCTGCAAGGCAGCGCTTCAGACCGTGATCTCCTGCTGGAAGAGAACATCGCCAACACCGATCTGTTCCTGGCCCTGACCAACGACGATGAAGCCAACATCATGTCGTCGTTGCTGGCCAAGCGTATGGGCGCGCGCAAGGTGATAACCATCATCAACAACGCGGCGTATGTCGATCTGGTCCAGGGCGGCGAAATAGATATCGCGGTCAGCCCGCAACTGGCAACCATCGGCACCTTACTGGCTCACGTGCGCCGCGGCGACATCGTCAGCGTGCATTCACTGCGCCGCGGTGCAGCCGAGGCCATCGAAGTGGTTGCTCACGGCGACACCAAGTCCAGTAAGGTCATCGGCAAAGCCATCAAGGACATCGCGCTGCCGTCAGGCACCACGATTGGGGCCATCATCCGAGCCGACGAAGTACTCATCGCCCACGACGCGACCGTGATCGAAACCGGCGACCACGTGATCATGTTCCTTGTGGATAAAAAGTACATCCGCGATGTGGAGCGGTTGTTCCAGGTGGGGTTGAGCTTTTTCTAAGCGGGAAGGTGGTTTCCTTGTAGGAGCTGCCGAAGGCTGCGAAGCGTGTTTCATGACACACCGCATTCGCAGCCTTCGGCAGCTCCTACAAAGGCCAATTCAACTCAATACCAGCGAGCCTCTCCAGCAGGGCGCTTCTTGAAGCGCTTCATGGTCCACATGTACTGGCTTGGATACGCCCGCACATACTTCTCCACTACCTGACTCATGGCCGCCGCAGAGGTCGCGGTGTCGGTGCTGTACATGGCCTCAGGCGCAGCCTCCAGAACCACTTTGTAGCCCGAACCGTCCGGCAGGCGCATGGCATGCAGGAACACGCCTACCGCCTTTCCACCGGCCAGCATGTTGGGCACAAACTTGCTGGTCAGGGCCGTCGTGGCAAAAAACGGCACGAAGATCCCTGCTGATTCTGCTGGCTCGGGATCGGCCGGAATACCCACCGAGCCGCCTTTTCGCACTTCCTTGATGACACTGAGAATGCCTTCCTTGGTGGATGCCGCCACGCGGTTACCCAGTTGCACGCGCTGTTTGCGCAGCAGGTCATCGACCGCCTTGAGCTTGGGCGGGCGGTAGAAAATGATCGGTTTGCACTGGCTGCAGTAGAAGTGGTTCAACACTTCCCAGTTGCCCAGGTGACTGGTGATGCCAACGACGCCCTTGCCGGACGCCAGGGCATCCTTGAGTACGTCGAGGCCTTCGACTTCGCGCACCAGATCGATGGATTTCTGAGCTGGCCAGATCCAGGCGCAAGCGCTTTCCGTGAGGGTCTTGCCGATATCCATCAAGCTACGACCGACCAGAAGCTCGCGCTCGGCAGGGTCCATTTCCGGAAAGCATTTAGCCAGGTTGATGCGCGCGACCTCACGCGAACGGTTCGGCAGTTTCCACATCAACCAGCCGATGCCCGCACCCACCCACTGCACAACGCGCCAGGGCAACAAGGCAAACAGTCGCAACGCGCCCACCATAAGGGCACCTTTAAACTTTTCCACAGATCACTCCCCAAAACTCAAGGCGGCCATTGTAACCGTCAGCGGACCAAATCCGCGTATCGATCACAATCCACGGTGTGGTCCATGACCATGCCGCTCGACTGCATGTAGGCATAACAGATGGTCGGCCCGACAAAGGTAAATCCGGCTTTCTTCAACGCCTTGCTCATGGCCTCGGCCTCTGGCGTTATAGCCGGGACTTCGCTGCGGTCCTTGCGGTGGTTGATCTTCCGTTCACCGCCCACAAACGACCAGAGGAATTCCACCGGGTCGTCCAGCTTCAACCAGGCCTGCGCATTGCGCCGGGCGGCATTGAGCTTGAGACGGTTGCGGATGATGCCTGGCTCCTGCATCAGGACTTCGACATCAGCGTCAGTCATGGCCGCGATTCGATGCACATCAAAACCGAACATCACCTCGCGATAGCGGGCGCGCTTTTTCAAAACGGTGATCCATGAAAGACCGGCCTGGAACCCTTCGAGCAAAAGCAACTCGAAGAGCTTCTGCGCGTCGCGCAACGGCACGCCCCACTCGTGATCGTGATAATCGATGTAAATCGGCTCTTCGTTGCACCAATAGCAGCGTGGCATAGGGCTTCCAAGGGTGGAGGTGCTGCTGAATCGGGTATACTCCCGCTCTTTAAATCGCAGCCCCAGTACAGGTGAATTTCGTGAGCCAGCCTACGCCAGCCGTGCGTACCTTCCAAGACTTGATCCTCGCCCTCCAGCAATACTGGGCCGAGCAAGGTTGTGTGGTACTTCAGCCCTACGATATGGAAGTAGGCGCCGGCACTTTCCACACCGCCACGTTTCTGCGCGCCGTAGGCCCGGAAACCTGGAACGCAGCCTACGTACAGCCAAGCCGCCGTCCGACTGACGGCCGGTATGGTGAAAACCCGAACCGCCTGCAGCACTACTATCAGTTTCAGGTAGTCCTCAAGCCAAACCCGGACAACTTCCAGGAGTTGTATCTGGGCTCGTTGAAGCATGTCGGTCTGGACCCTCTGGTCCACGACGTGCGGTTCGTTGAAGACAACTGGGAATCGCCAACGCTCGGCGCCTGGGGTCTGGGCTGGGAGATATGGCTCAACGGCATGGAAGTGTCGCAGTTCACTTACTTCCAGCAAGCGGGCGGCATCGAATGCTATCCGGTGACCGGTGAGATCACCTACGGCCTTGAACGTCTGGCGATGTACCTGCAGAACGTTGACTCGGTCTATGACCTGGTGTGGGCTGACGGTCCATTCGGCCGCGTGACTTACGGCGATGTGTTCCACCAGAACGAAGTGGAGCAATCGACTTACAACTTCGAGCACGCGAACGTCGACAAGCTGTTCGAACTGTTTGATTTCTACGAAAGCGAGGCCAAGCGCCTGATCGAACTGGATCAGCCGTTGCCGCTGCCAAGCTACGAAATGGTTCTGAAGGCTTCCCATACCTTCAACCTGCTGGATGCCCGTCGCGCTATCTCGGTAACTGCTCGTCAGCAGTACATCCTGCGCGTTCGTACCCTGGCTCGTTCGGTTGCCCAGGCTTATCTGATGGCTCGCGCCAAGCTGGGCTTCCCGATGGCTCCACCTGATTTACGTGATGAAGTGCTGGCCAAGCTGGAGGCGCAACAATGAGTGCTCAAGATTTTCTGGTTGAACTGGGCACCGAAGAGCTGCCGCCAAAAGCGCTCAACACGTTGGCTGACGCCTTCCTGGCCGGTATCGAAAAAGGCCTGCAGTCTGCAGGCCTGACGTACAGCGCCAAGCAGGTGTATGGCGCACCTCGTCGTCTGGCTGTATTGATCACCGAGCTGTCCACGCAACAGCCGGATCGCAGCATCAACCTTGACGGTCCGCCACGTCAGGCGGCTTTCGATGCTGAAGGCAACCCGACTCAGGCTGCCCTGGGTTTTGCCAAGAAGTGCGGCGTTGATCTGAGCGAAATTGATCAGAGCGGCCCCAAGCTGCGTTACAGCCAGAGCATCGCAGGCAAACCCACCGCGAGCCTGCTGCCGACTATCGTTGAAGACTCCCTGAACGACCTGCCGATCCCCAAGCGCATGCGCTGGGGTGCTCGCAAGGAAGAGTTCGTGCGTCCAACCCAGTGGCTGGTCATGCTGTTCGGCGATCAGGTCATCGACTGCACAATCCTGGCTCAAACCGCAGGCCGGGAATCACGTGGTCATCGCTTCCATCACCCGGAAAGCGTTCGCATCACCTCGCCAGCCAGCTACCTGAGCGATCTGCGCAATGCGTACGTATTGGCTGACTTCAACGAACGTCGCCAACTGATCACCAAGCGCGTCGACGAGCTCGCGACCCAGCACGAAGGCACTGCCATCGTGCCGCCAAGCCTGCTGGACGAAGTGACTTCGCTGGTCGAGTGGCCGGTTCCGCTGGTGTGTTCGTTCGAAGAGCGCTTCCTGGAAGTGCCGCAAGAAGCCCTGATCACCACCATGCAGGACAACCAGAAGTATTTCTGCCTGCTGGATGCCGACGGCAAGTTGCTGCCGCGCTTCATTACCGTTGCGAACATTGAAAGCAAAGACCCGCAGCAGATCGTGCTGGGTAACGAGAAGGTTGTTCGTCCACGTCTGACTGACGCCGAGTTCTTCTTCAAGCAGGACAAAAAGCAGAAGCTGGAAACCTTCAACCAGCGTCTGCAGAACGTCGTGTTCCAGGCTCAGTTGGGCAGCGTTTTCGACAAAGCTGAACGTGTTTCGAAACTCGCTGCATTCATTGCTCCGCGTATTGGTGGCGACGCTCAACGTGCAGCCCGTGCCGGGCTGTTGTCCAAGTGCGACCTGGCCACCGAAATGGTTGGCGAATTCCCTGAAATGCAGGGTATCGCAGGTTACTACTACGCCAAGGCTGACGGCGAAACCGACGATGTAGCTCTGGCATTGAACGAGCAGTACATGCCGCGCGGTGCTGGCGCTGAACTGCCAACGACCTTGACCGGTTCGGCAGTGGCCATCGCTGACAAGCTGGACACGCTGGTCGGCATCTTCGGTATTGGCATGCTGCCAACCGGCAGTAAAGACCCGTACGCACTGCGTCGTGCCGCACTGGGCATCCTGCGCATTCTGATCGAGAAGCAACTGGACCTGGACCTGATCGAAACCGTGAAGTTTGCAGTAGGTCAGTTCGGTGCCAAGGTCAAAGCTGCCGGTCTGTCCGATCAGGTACTGGAATTCATCTTCGACCGCCTGCGTGCGCGTTACGAAGACGAAGGCGTTGAAGTGGCGGTTTATCTGTCGGTTCGTGCCCTGCAACCAGGCTCGGCGCTGGATTTCGATCAACGTGTTCAAGCCGTTCAGGCGTTTCGCAAACTGCCGGAAGCTGCCGCGTTGGCCGCAGTGAACAAGCGCGTTTCGAATCTGTTGAGCAAGGCTGAGGGCAACATTGCCCAGACCGTCGAGCCAAAATACTTCGATAACGCTAACGAGTTCTCGCTCTATTCGGCGATCAAGCAAGCAGATCAAGATGTGCAGCCAATGGCAGAAGCGCGTCAGTACAGCGAAACCCTCGCGCGTCTGGCAGCCCTGCGTGAACCGGTTGATGCCTTCTTCGAGGCTGTAATGGTCAACGCCGAGGACGCCAATGTACGGGCCAACCGATATGCGCTGCTGGCGCGTCTGCGCGGCTTGTTCCTGGGTGTCGCCGACATCTCGTTGCTGGGCTGAGGAAGGGGCGCATCGTGAAGTTGCTGATCCTTGATCGGGACGGAGTCATCAACCATGACTCCGACGCTTACATAAGGTCGGTGGGGGAGTGGATTCCGATTCCCGGCTCGATCGAGGCCATTGCGCAACTGAGTAAGGCCGGCTGGACGGTTGCAGTCGCAACCAACCAGTCCGGCATCGCCCGGGGTTATTACGACCTCGCGACTCTGGATGCCATGCACGCTCGTCTACGTGCGTTGGTGGCGGAGCAGGGGGGCGAGGTCGGTTTGATCGTCTATTGCCCACATGGGCCCGATGAAGGCTGCGATTGCCGCAAGCCGAAACCGGGCATGCTGCAGACCATCGCCCGGCACTACCAGGTGGAGCTGGCGGGACTATGGTTTGTAGGTGACAGCAGCAGTGACCTCAAGGCCGCACTGGCCGTCGACTCACAACCGGTTTTGGTAAAGACCGGCAAAGGTGAGAAAACACTGGCCGGTTCGCTGCCCGCCAGTACGTTGGTTTTTGACGATCTCGCGGCCGTTGCCGCAGAACTTATCCACAATAGCGCTCCGCAAAACAACTAGCGGTACGCTTGATGAACGGGCACTTGCCCGTACGGTAAATGCAACTATGTCGATCATCCAGGCAATCAGGACCGTTCTCTTCTACCTGTTGCTAGGCACCAGCTCTTTGCTGTGGTGCACGTTAAGCTTCTTTATCGCACCGTTCCTGCCCTTCAAGGCTCGCTATCGTTTCATCAACGTTTACTGGTGCCGCTGCGCAATCTGGTTGACGCGCGTATTCCTCAACATCCGGGTTGAAGTGACCGGCGCAGAAAATGTCCCCAAGACGCCCTGCGTGATCATCTCCAACCACCAGAGCACGTGGGAAACGTTCTTCCTGTCACAGTACTTCTCGCCGCTAAGCCAGGTGCTCAAGCGTGAACTTCTGTATGTCCCGTTCTTTGGCTGGGCAATGGCCATGCTGCGTCCTATCGCAATTGATCGTGAGAACCCAAAAGCAGCACTCAAACAAATCGCCAAGAAGGGCGATGAGTTGCTCAAGGATGGCGTCTGGGTACTGATCTTCCCAGAAGGTACCCGTGTTCCGTTTGGCCAGGTCGGCAAGTTTTCTCGCGGTGGCACTGCGTTGGCGGTCAATGCAAACCTGCCCGTGCTGCCTGTTGCACACAACGCCGGCAAGTACTGGCCGAAGGAAGGCTGGGCGAAAAAGCCAGGCACTATTCAGGTCGTTATCGGCGAACCGATGTATGCAGAGGGCGAAGGTCCACGCGCCATCGCAGCGCTCAACGATCGAGTTCAGACCTGGAACGAAGAGACTCAAAAAGCCTTGGGTTCAATCACCGCACCGGTGTCGAGCAAGGAAGAAGCCGTTATCTGATTTTTGTGGATAACCTGTGCACTGTTTTTGATTTTTTCGCAAAAAACGGCGGCAAACCATTGGATTCACTGCTTATTTCCGATGCTCATTAAAAAGCCAAAAACGTGCATAAGTTTTTATGAGCTTCTAGAACCGACCTCTTGGGGTCGGTTTTTTTATGTCCGGTTTTGGGTACATCTCATAGGGACTTTTCAGGCTGCGCTGAAGGGTAAGCCTGGCTAGGTTGTATCCCTGGTGAAAATCACTGCGCATACTAAATGCACGTTCCACGTGGAACATCTCCTCATGCAAGTCCTCGCTTGAGGATCGCGATAGTCGCGCAGGAATCCATTATTACAGTTTAAATGCCGTCACTTACTCGACTGTTTAGCACCTGTCGGTGACGCCATGAACGTCAATAAATCGTGATTGAAACGCGACGATTCTTCCAGGAACGGAGCATGGCCTGAGTTCTCATATACCTTTGTCTGAACGCGAGGATTCAACTGCTTTGCGCGCGCCATAGAGGGTTGAACATTGACGAGCTGGTCCTTTGCGCCATATAGCATCAAGACGGGCACCTTGGCCTTGGGTAACCCTTCTGCAGCGGCCACGGTCATGGACGGAGTGGCGCGTGTCATTGTCCAGGACGCCATCGCAGCATTCGATAGCAACAATTCGAAAGTGGGGGCATCCGGTTGGGTGTGGAAGCATAGGGCAAGGAATGTTCGTATGGCCTCCAGGTGTGTCTTGAGATCATCAGACGCCAGCCCTGCATACACCTCCGGGTGTGAGGTAATCAACGCAGCGTTAAGCTCTATCACGCCATCGACATACATGATGCCACCGAGATCAGCGTCACCATAAGCCGCCAGGTAATTGGATATAACCACTCCCCCCAACGACCAGCCAACGAGCACCGGGTGCTTGCTACCAGTCGCCTTGAGAACAGCAGCCAGATCATCTGCGGATCGACGCCCAATGAGATACGCGTTGGAATCGTCAGGCTTGTCGGAAAGGCCATGGCCTCGCAGGTCATAGGTCACCATACGGTAGCGTTGCAGCTCCGGACTGCTCGTCTGCTTTTCCCAATTCAGGCGGCTACCGAGTAAACCATGAATAAAGACGATAGCCGGGCCGTCGGGATTACCTGCCTCCTGAACGGCGATCCTGACCCCGTCCGGAGCGGTTACCGTGTAGCTTTTCTCGGCTGCGATAGATAGAGATGAAAGTGCTGCCAATAACACTATCGCCCAAGCGTTTCCTAGTAATCCACTACAAAAACGGTGACTCATGAGATGACTCCAATGCTCAAAATGAGCATTGGAGTCTAGGTAGGCGGCATTGGACGGTCTATGATCTGAGCTCTGTAGATATTGATCAATCGTCCTGGAGTGATAATGGCTTTGCCTATTCAACCTGATCCAAGTGATCTGATCAGCGAATTGTTATCAGGCATGCGTCTTGTGGGCGTCCAGTTTCGCAGAATAGAAGTCCAAGACTTTCCTGGGGTGGGTTTCAGTAACTCAGTGGGTCGCGCGCAGTTTCACTTCGTGGGACGAGGGCCTGTCTGGCTTCGTAGTCCGGGCAACAATCTGTATCGGATGGATACAGGGACCGCAGTCCTGATACCTCATGGCGGACCTCATGCGATTTTGTCTTCAGAGAGAACGCCTGTATCCAACGTAAAGCCGTTCGCCTTTGACTCTTTTAGCGGCGAGGAGGGTAGTGGCCAAGGTCCGGTTATTTTTAGCTGCTGTATGGAGTTGGAACTGGGCGGCATGCAGCCGCTGGTCGCTGCCATGCCAGAGGTACTACTGGCGAGCACACTGTCACAGGCGTCACCCGAAATCTGCCCCATGCTGGACGCGATGGAGCGTGAATCTTTGACGTTAAAAGCCGGCCACTTGGGTATTCTTGCGCGCCTCGCCGAAGTGGTAGCTGCACTTGTTATAAGGGATTGGGTGGCAGATGGATGCGGTGGTGCAGCAGGATGGTTAGGTGCGTTACAGGATCCTCGGCTGAGTAAAGCCCTTGTAATGATGCACAAACACCCCGGTAGAAGCTGGACAGTAGCCTCTCTGGCGAGCGAAGCGGGGCAGTCACGCTCTGTCTTTGCCCAGAGTTTTCTTCATGCTACTGGTGTTTCTCCGCTTCGCTACCTCACGGATTTGAGGATGCGCCTGGCTCTGCTTAGTCTGAGTCGCGAGCGGCAGCCAATAGAAACTATCGCAAGCCAGTTAGGTTACGGTTCACTGGCCGCCTTTAGCCGTGCGTTCAAACGCTCGGTGGGCGTGTCTCCAGGTACGATCCGCGCCTCAACTGTTGCTCTAAACCCGCCTGAACATCCAACCAATAAAACGCCATAAAAAAAGCCAACCCGGAGGTTGGCTTTTTCGTGGAGTAGTGAAAACGGCCGTTTCCGGCCACAACCTGATTTAGAAATCCAGGTTGGAAACCGCCAGAGCATTGCTCTCGATGAAGTCACGGCGAGGTTCTACTGCATCACCCATCAAGGTATTGAAGATCTGGTCTGCACCGATAGCGTCTTCAATAGTGACCTTGAGCATCCGGCGAACCGACGGATCCATCGTGGTCTCCCACAGCTGATCAGGGTTCATCTCACCCAGACCTTTGTATCGCTGGATGGTGTGGCGCTTGGTGCTTTCAGCCATCAACCAGGCCAAGGCTTCCTTGAACTCGCTGACCTGTTTCTTGCGCTCGCCACGTTGAACGTAAGCACCTTCTTCCAGCAGCGTACTGATCTGCAGGCCCAGTGCGGTTACGGTCTTGTAGTCGTTACTGCCAAAGAAGTCACGGTTGAAGGTCACGTAGTTGGACAGACCGTGGGAGATCAGTTCGACCTCTGGCAGCCAGACATTACGTTCGCGATCTTCACGCAGGCTGGCTTTGTAAACCAGACCCGACTTCTCTCCAACACGCAGACGGGCGTCAAACAGTGCCAGCCAGGCTTGCATGCCTTCGTGGTCAGACAGCTGCTCAAGAGTGACAGGAGGCAGGTACACGAAGTGCTCGGTCAGTTCCTGAGGATACAAGCGCGACAGGCGCTTGAGGGTCTTCATGACCATCCGGAAATCGTTGACCAGACGCTCCAGCGATTCGCCGGAAATACCAGGTGCAGACTCATTCAGGTGCAGGCTCGCATCTTCAAGAGCCGACTGGGTCATGTATTCTTCCATGGCCTCGTCGTCTTTGATGTATTGCTCTTGCTTGCCTTTCTTGACCTTGTACAGCGGCGGCTGGGCGATGTAGATATAGCCACGCTCGATCAGTTCTGGGAGCTGACGGAAGAAGAAGGTCAGCAGCAGCGTACGGATGTGCGAACCGTCGACGTCAGCATCGGTCATGATGATGATGTTGTGATAACGCAGCTTGTCGATGTTGTACTCATCGCGGCCGATACCACAGCCCAGGGCGGTGATCAAAGTACCTACTTCTTGCGACGAGATCATCTTGTCGAAACGTGCTTTCTCGACGTTAAGGATCTTACCCTTGAGTGGCAGAATCGCTTGGGTTTTACGGTTACGTCCCTGCTTGGCTGAACCGCCAGCAGAGTCACCTTCCACGAGGTACAGTTCGGAAAGGGCAGGGTCTTTTTCCTGGCAGTCAGCAAGTTTGCCGGGCAGACCCGCAATATCCAGTGCGCCTTTACGACGGGTCATTTCGCGAGCTTTACGAGCCGCTTCACGCGCGCGCGCAGCGTCAATCATCTTGCCAACAACCGCCTTGGCTTCGTTCGGGTTTTCCAGCAGGAAGTCAGAGAAGTATTTACCCATCTCTTGCTCTACTGCAGTTTTAACCTCGGAAGAAACCAGCTTGTCTTTGGTCTGCGAGCTGAACTTCGGATCCGGTACTTTCACCGAAATAATCGCAGTCAGACCTTCGCGCGCATCGTCACCGGTGGTCGCAACCTTGTGCTTCTTGGCCAGACCTTCCTGCTCAATGTAAGCGTTGAGGTTACGCGTCAGCGCGGAGCGGAAGCCCACCAGGTGAGTACCGCCGTCACGCTGTGGGATGTTGTTGGTGAAGCACAACAGGTTCTCGTTGAAGCTGTCGTTCCACTGCAAAGCGATCTCGACGCCAATGCCGTCGTCGCGCTGAATATTGAAGTGGAATACCTGATTGACCGCAGTCTTGTTGGTGTTCAGGTATTCAACGAAAGCACGCAAACCGCCTTCATACTTGAACAGCTCTTCCTTGCCGCTGCGCTCGTCTCGAAGAACGATACCGACACCGGAGTTAAGAAAGGACAGCTCACGAATCCGCTTGGCCAGAATATCCCAGCTGAAGTGGATGTTCTTGAAGGTTTCAGCGGAAGGCTTGAAGTGGATCTCGGTGCCAGTTGTGTCGCTGTCACCCACAATACGCATCGGCTCCTGTGGAACACCGTGAACGTAAGTTTGCTCCCAGATCTTGCCGCTACGACGCACAGTCAACAGCAGCAATTCGGACAAGGCGTTAACTACAGAAACACCCACGCCATGCAGGCCGCCGGATACTTTGTAGGAGTTGTCGTCGAACTTACCACCAGCGTGGAGCACGGTCATGATGACCTCTGCTGCCGACACGCCTTCTTCTTTGTGCACGTCTACCGGAATACCGCGACCGTTGTCGCGGACCGTAATGGACTCGTCCGGGTGGATGGTGATAGTGATGTCATCGCAATGGCCAGCCAGTGCTTCGTCGATCGAGTTATCAACAACCTCAAACACCATGTGGTGAAGACCGCTGCCATCGTCAGTGTCACCGATGTACATTCCGGGACGCTTGCGTACGGCATCTAGTCCTTTCAGTACCTTGATACTGGAGGAGTCGTACGTTTGGTTTTCGCTCATGCAATCACTCCCGATGATCGTGGGTCTGGGTGATACGGCCTTGTTCCACGTGGAACAAAGCGACTGGCGTTTCCGTTTGCCAGCCGTCCCTCAATAATTCGTGGTCTACACAGGTGATAAAAACCTGGCAGCGTAAGTCTTCAAGCAAGCGGCAAAGCGCGCGGCGATGCTGGTCATCCAGTTCAGACGGTAGATCGTCAACAAGGTAAATACATTGGCCACGACGAGCCTGGCTAACGAGATGCCCTTGAGCAATACGCAGTGCGCACACCACCAGTTTCTGCTGACCACGCGACAAGATATCTGCCGCATTATGCGCGCCTAATCTAAGTCGCAAATCAGCTCGCTGTGGTCCTGCTTGCGTATGACCCATCTGTTGATCGCGATGGAGGGAAGAGGCGAGCACAGTGCTCAAGTCTTTTTCCTTGTCCCATCCACGGTAGTAACTCAGGGTCAAACCTTCGAGTTCAACCAGCTCACTTAGAGTCTGTTCGAAGACGGGTTTTAACGCCTTGATGTATGACCGGCGATACTCATCAATTTCATCGCTGGCCAGGCACAGCTCCCGGTCCCATGCCGCTTGCGAAGCGCCGTCAAGTGTACCATGCCGAAGCCACGAGTTACGCTGCTTGAGGGCCTTCTGGAGGCGCTGCCAAGTGGCCATAAAACGAGGTTCCACGTGGAACACTCCCCAATCCAGAAACTGCCGGCGAATCTTCGGCGCTCCTTCGAGAAGACGGAAACTGTCAGGGTTGATAAGTTGCAGAGGCAGGGTTTCTGCAAGTTGCGCAGCGCTACGAGCGTTCTGCCCATCTATCCGTATTTGAAAATCCCCCTGACGATCACGTGAAACACCCAGATTGCTATGCCCACCTTCAACCAGATCGACCTGACCAAAAACCGTACACGCGGGTTGTTCGTACTGGATAACCGGTAACAGTCGAGCGCTGCGAAATGAACGGGCGAGGCCAAGCAAATGGATGGCTTCCAGCACGCTGGTTTTGCCACTGCCATTATCGCCGTGAAGGATGTTGATACGGGGGGAGGGGGAGAAGGTCACCGGGTGCAGATTGCGCACCCCGGTGACCGAGACGCGACTAAGAGACATCTAGCTTCTGCTGAACATGGTTACAGGCGCATCGGCATAACTACGTAAGCGGAGTCGTCATTATCCGATTCCTGTACCAACGCGCTGCTGTTGGAGTCAGACAGAATCAAACGAACCTGCTCGGTAGTCATCACGCCCAGTACGTCGAGCAGATAGCTGACGTTAAAACCGATCTCCAGCGAAGCGCCGTTATAGTCGACGCTGATCTCTTCTTCAGCTTCTTCCTGTTCAGGGTTGTTCGCCTGGATTTTCAGCTGACCGCTGGCCAGTTGCAGACGGATTCCGCGGTATTTCTCGTTGGACAGAATCGCCGTACGGCTGAACGCCTCACGCAATGCCTGACGATCACCCAATACAAGCTTGTCGCCACCCTTGGGCAGCACACGCTCGTAGTCCGGGAATTTACCGTCAACCAGCTTGGAGGTGAACGTGAACTCGCCAGTGGTCGCACGAATGTGATGCTGACCCAGGACGATACTCACTATGCCATCTTGCTCAGTCAGCAGGCGAGCCATTTCCAGAATGCCTTTACGCGGCACGATTACCTGGTGACGATCAGCCTGTTCGATATCAGCGGTCATGGAGCACATGGCCAAACGGTGACCGTCGGTAGCGACGGCGCGAAGCACACCCGCGCTAACTTCCAGCAGCATACCGTTGAGGTAATAACGAACATCCTGCTGAGCCATGGCGAAGCTAGTGCGCTCGATCAAACGACGCAGCTTGCTTTGAACCAGGTTAAAGGTCAGCGAACCAGGACCTTCTTCAACAGTCGGGAAGTCATTGGCTGGCAATGTCGACAACGTGAAGCGGCTACGACCAGCCTTGACGATCAATTTTGCATCATCAACCTTGATATCGATCAGCACGTCGTTTGGCAGGCTTTTGCAAATGTCCATCAGCTTGCGGGCAGGGACAGTGATCTCGCCCGGTTCAGCAGGTTCTTCAAGTTGAACACGACCAACGAGTTCGACTTCAAGATCAGTGCCGGTCAACGAGAGCTGCTGCCCTTCGACGACCAGAAGCACGTTGGAGAGCACCGGCAGGGTCTGGCGGCGTTCAACAACGCCGGCGACCAATTGCAGGGGTTTCAACAGGGCTTCGCGTTGAATGGTGAAATGCATGGTCTAGTCCCTTGCCTTAATAAGCTGCGCTGATGTCATCAAGTGGTCAGTGTACGCAGCAGGTTCTTGTAGTCCTCGCGAATATCCGCGTCGGATTCCTTCAATTCATTAATCTTTCGGCAGGCGTGCAAAACAGTTGTGTGATCACGGCCACCAAACACATCGCCGATTTCCGGCAGACTGTGGTTAGTCAGTTCCTTCGACAATGCCATCGCCACCTGGCGCGGCCGGGCCACAGATCTAGAACGACGCTTGGACAACAGGTCGGATATCTTGATCTTGTAATACTCGGCAACGGTGCGCTGAATGTTATCCACACTCACCAATTTGTCCTGCAATGCCAACAGGTCCTTCAACGACTCGCGGATCAACTCGATAGTGATATCGCGACCCATGAAGTGCGAGTGAGCGATAACACGCTTTAGCGCGCCTTCAAGCTCACGCACGTTGGAGCGAATGCGTTGTGCAATGAAGAACGCTGCATCATGAGGCAGATCTACCTTTGCCTGATCCGCTTTTTTCATCAGGATCGCGACGCGGGTTTCAAGCTCCGGAGGTTCGACAGCAACTGTCAGGCCCCAGCCGAATCGCGACTTCAGGCGCTCCTCAAGCCCCTCAATTTCCTTCGGATAACGGTCGCTGGTCAGAATGACCTGCTGACCGCCTTCGAGCAGAGCATTGAAGGTGTGGAAAAACTCTTCCTGGGACCGTTCCTTGCGGGCAAAGAACTGAATATCGTCGATCAGCAACGCATCGACTGAGCGATAGAAACGTTTGAACTCGTTGATAGCGTTCAACTGCAACGCTTTGACCATGTCGGCCACAAAACGCTCCGAATGCAGGTACACAACCTTCGCGTTCGGGTTCTTCTTGAGAAGATGATTACCCACAGCGTGCATCAAGTGAGTTTTACCCAGACCAACGCCACCATAAAGGAAGAGCGGGTTGTAACCATGCTTGGGGTTGTCAGCTACCTGCCAGGCCGCAGCCCGGGCCAGTTGGTTGGACTTACCCTCAACGAAGTTCTCGAACGTGAAGGTGCGATTCAGATAGCTGGTGTGCTTTAGCGCGCCTTCTACCTGAACCGTGCGCTGTTCAGCACGAGCAGGGGCCTGTTGGGAACTGGCACCCGCCATTGGATCGAAACTGTCACGAGAGGGTTCGTCGTTAATCTGTGATGGCTGCTGTACCGGCGCTGGAGCAGCCACTTGAGCGGGTGCAGGAGCCTGGCTAACAGGCTGGCTCGCGGCCATTGCCTGCGAAGCCGCTGCAGCCAATGGGGCGTTCGGGGCTGCGCGGGGAGCTGAACTGCGCTTGCTGCCTATTAATAGAGAAAGCGCAGGCGCCATCCCCTGACCGTGCTCACCTAACAGTTCAAGCAAACGACCGAGGTACTTTTCGTTTACCCAGTCGAGAACAAAACGGTTCGGTGCATAGACACGCAACTCGTCGCCTTCGGCTTCAACCTGTAGCGGACGGATCCAGGTGTTGAATTGCTGGGCAGGCAGCTCATCGCGCAAAAGCTCTACGCACTGCTGCCAAAGTTCCAATGACACGGACATCCCCTAGGTTAAAAGCCGGTGAGGCAAAAACAGCCGCCATTGTACCGACCGCGTCAGTACTTATCCACATGTAGGTGATCAGTCGAACGGGATAAATCAGATATTCAGCTACCATCAAGCCGACCAATGGCATGTGCATAAGCTCTGTGGATAACCCGGCCTCAGCCCGTTGCATAACCCAGGCCTGAAATCTGTGGATAAGCGGCCTGTGGATAAAACACCATTCCACACACAGGTTTTCCGACAGCGCAGCACAGGCAGAGCACCGTTTCTCGACAGTGTTGTCATTCTCTGTACATCTTGATTTAAAAGGCTCTCAGCAGGTTATCCACAGTGAAGGGCTTGCCTTGCTTTAATAAGCTCTATAAAGAAGCTTTAAATACTTCTCTTCTTTATTTCTATATCTGGGCATGACGCAAAACCTCAGGTCCCTGGGAAAAGTGATCCAGAACCGGTTACATAACTAAATGAAGGAAACGCTGGTTGGAAATTGACCTAGAGGCTTGCTTTCTCTAGAATCCCCGGTCTCTTAAAACGGGGGCCATTCCGGCCCGTTGTGGACGAACCAGGTAACACGCCATGAAACGTACTTTCCAACCAAGCACTATCAAACGCGCTCGCACTCACGGCTTCCGTGCTCGCATGGCCACCAAGAACGGCCGCGCCGTACTGTCGCGTCGTCGCGCCAAAGGTCGCGCGCGTCTGGCAGTTTGATAATCCGGCACTGGAGGTGAGTCAGGACTTCAGTCGGGAAAAGCGTTTGCTTACCCCCCGGCATTTCAAGGCAGTCTTTGACTCCCCTACCGGCAAGGTTCCGGGGAAAAATCTCCTGCTCCTTGCGCGCAATAACGACCTTGATCATCCCCGTCTGGGGCTGGTTATCGGTAAAAAGAGCGTCAAACTCTCCGTTGAGCGCAACCGCTTGAAACGCCTGATGCGCGAATCATTTCGCCACCACCAAGACAACTTGGTCGGGTGGGATATTGTGATTGTCGCGCGTAAAGGCTTGGGTGACGTAGAAAGCCCCGAATTGATTCAGCATTTCGGCAAACTATGGAAACGCCTGGCACGCAGCCGGCCGGTTCCAGAAGCAAAAACCGAAACTGTAGGGGTAGATAGTACCGATGCGTAAACTGGCGCTCGTTCCGATCCAGTTCTATCGCTATGCCATTAGCCCGCTAATGGCCAGCCACTGTCGTTTCTACCCCAGTTGCTCCTGCTACGCGTATGAAGCCATTGAAAATCATGGTCTTCTGCGCGGTGGCTGGCTGACCTTTCGTCGCTTAGGTCGCTGTCATCCGTGGAATCCCGGTGGTTATGACCCGGTTCCGCCTGTCCCTACCTCCCGTTCTTCTTCGATGGCCGAGTAATCATGGATATTAAACGCACGATCCTGATCGTCGCCCTGGCAATCGTGACCTATGTCGGGGTTCTGAAATGGAACCAAGACTACGGCCAGGCCGCCATGCCGACTCAGAATGTTGCTGCCAGCACCCCTGCACCGGGTATTCCGGACACGGCTACTGGTGCAAAACCTTCTGCGAGTGCCGATGTTCCTAGCGCAAATGGCGAAGTGGCTGCACCGCTGGAAACTCCAGCAGCTGTCAGCAAAGACCTCATTCAGGTCAAAACCGACGTGCTCAGCCTGGAAATCGATCCAGTCGGCGGCGATGTCGTTCAGCTGAGACTTCCGCTGTATCCACGTCGTCAGGACCATCCTGATGTGCCATTTCAGTTGTTTGACAATGGTGGCGAACGTACCTTCCTGGCGCAAAGCGGTCTGACTGGCAACAACGGTCCCGATGCACGCCCGGCTGGTCGTCCGGTTTACTCGTCTGCACAGAAGAGCTATCAACTCGCTGATGGTCAGGAAAATCTGGTTGTCGACCTGAAGTTCACCGACAACGGTGTCAACTACATCAAGCGCTTTACCTTCAAGCGCGGTTTGTACGATCTGGTTGTGAGTTATGAAATCGACAACCAGAGCGCTCAGCCTTGGTCGGGCAACCTGTTTGCCCAACTGAAACGTGATGGCAGCGATGATCCTTCCTCCACAACTGCCACCGGTACCGCGACCTATCTGGGTGCCGCACTGTGGACAGCCGGCGAGCCTTACAAAAAAGTGTCGATGAAAGATATCGACAAGGCTCAGCTCAAGGAAACCGTCCAGGGTGGTTGGGTTGCATGGTTGCAGCACTACTTCGTAACCGCTTGGATTCCGAGCAAGGACACTGCCAACGCAGTCCAGACTCGTAAAGACAACCAGGGCAACTACATCATCGGTTTCACTGGCCCGGCTGTAACTGTTGCACCGGGTAGTAAAGGCGAGCTGAGTGCCACGTTGTATGCAGGTCCGAAAAGTCAGGCAGTGCTGAAAGAGTTATCCCCAGGTCTGGAATTGACCGTCGACTACGGCATCCTGTGGTTTATTGCACAGCCTATCTTCTGGTTGCTGCAACACATCCACGCCATTGTGGGTAACTGGGGCTGGTCGATTATCTTCCTGACCATGCTGATCAAGGGTCTTTTCTTCCCATTGTCGGCAGCCAGCTACAAATCCATGGCTCGCATGCGCGCAGTTGCACCAAAACTTGCGATCCTGAAAGAGCAGCATGGCGACGATCGTCAGAAAATGTCGCAGGCAATGATGGAGTTGTACAAGAAAGAGAAGATCAACCCGCTGGGTGGATGTTTGCCAATTCTTGTACAAATGCCGGTGTTCCTGTCGCTGTATTGGGTTCTGCTTGAAAGCGTCGAGATGCGTCAGGCACCGTGGATTCTGTGGATAACTGACTTGTCGATCAAAGACCCGTTCTTTATCCTGCCGATCATCATGGGCGCTACCATGTTCATCCAGCAGCGTCTGAACCCGACTCCGCCGGATCCGATGCAGGCCAAGGTCATGAAAATGATGCCAATCATCTTCACGTTCTTCTTCCTGTGGTTCCCTGCTGGTCTGGTTCTGTACTGGGTTGTGAACAACACCCTGTCGATCGCTCAACAGGCATACATCACTCGCAAGATCGAAGCGGCGACCAAAAAAGCCGAAGCTTGATCTAACCTGTGAATAAGTATTACAAGGCGCCCCCTAGTGGGGCGTTTTGCTATCCGCTATTTGTCCTGGAGCCGGACCATGAATGCCCCACGTGAAACCATTGCAGCCATCGCCACCGCCCAAGGCCGCGGCGGGGTAGGCATCGTGCGTATTTCCGGACCTCTTGCCGCCAAGGCCGCCTCAGCTATCACAGGCAGAACCCTGAAACCGCGATTTGCGCACTACGGTCCGTTTGAAGATGGCGCCGGGCACGTTATTGATGAGGGGATTGCGCTTTATTTTCCAGGTCCTAATTCGTTCACAGGCGAAGACGTTCTCGAGCTTCAGGGGCACGGCGGTCCCATTGTTCTGGATATGCTGCTGCAGCGCTGTCTCGAATTGGGCAGCCGTCTGGCCAGACCCGGCGAATTCAGCGAACGCGCTTTCCTCAATGACAAGCTGGATCTGGCACAGGCCGAAGCCATCGCTGATCTGATTGAGGCCAGTTCCGCACAGGCTGCACGCAATGCATTGCGTTCATTACAGGGCGCGTTTTCGCGCCGTGTGGATAACTTGACTGAGAAGTTGATCAGCTTGCGTATCTATGTCGAAGCTGCGATCGACTTCCCCGAGGAGGAAATTGATTTCCTGGCTGACGGTCACGTGCTATCCATGCTCGACGCGGTACGAGACGAGTTATCCACAGTGATGCGTGAGGCCGGGCAAGGTGCCCTGTTACGGGATGGCATGACCGTAGTGATCGCCGGACGTCCTAACGCGGGTAAGTCCAGCCTGCTGAACGCGCTGGCGGGTAAAGAAGCAGCCATCGTTACAGAAATTGCGGGCACCACCCGGGATATTCTTCGTGAACATATCCACATTGATGGCATGCCCCTGCACGTCGTCGATACGGCCGGGCTGCGCGATACTGAAGATCAGGTTGAGAAGATTGGAGTACAGCGTGCGCTGAAGGCTATCGGCGAAGCTGATCGCGTGCTGCTGGTGGTGGACGCGACTGCACCTGAGGCACTCGATCCCTTTTCGCTATGGCCAGAGTTTTTGGAGCAGAGGCCGGATCCAGCCAAAGTCACCTTGATCCGTAACAAGGCGGATCTGAGTGGAGACACCATCCAGTTGCAGACCAGTGCTGATGGCCACGTCACCATCAGTTTGAGTGCCAAGTCTGCCGGTGAAGGCCTGGATTTGTTGCGCGAGCATCTCAAAGCCTGCATGGGCTATGAGCAAACCTCGGAGAGCAGCTTCAGCGCTCGCCGACGTCACCTGGAAGCGTTGCGCCATGCAGGTGACTCGCTTGAGCACGGCAGGGCCCAGCTGACATTGGCAGGAGCGGGTGAGTTGTTGGCAGAAGATCTACGCCAGGCTCAACAGTCTCTGGCGGAAATTACCGGCGCATTCAGTTCGGATGATCTGCTTGGCAGGATTTTCTCCAGCTTCTGCATCGGAAAATAGATAGGGAGCGTTGGCCACTGGGGATAACTCGACAGTGGCCAACTTATCCACTACCCTACCAGTTGTAGCTGACGGTTCCCAACAGCGTCCGACTGTCTCCCCAGTAACAGCGTCCCGCGTCGTTGCATCCCGACACGTATTCCTTATCGAAGAGGTTCTTGGCGTTTACGTCCACTGACCAATTTTTGTCTATCTGGTAGCCAATATTGGCGTCTACCAATGTCACGTCGCCGGCATCGAGTTTTCCGTACAGCGCCGTCGGGGTGTAGGAGAAGGTGCTGTCGAAATAACGGATGCCTGTACCCACATGCAGCCCGTCCAGATAGCCGTTCAGGAAACGGTATTTAGCCCAGGCTGATGCCTGATTGCGCGGAACGCCTGTGATCTGGTGCCCTTCAATAAGTGAACTTGGCGCATCTTTGGTTACTTTCGCGTCGGTGTAAGAATAGGATGCGGTGATATTCAGGTTTTGGCTGATATCACTGTTGATCTCAAGCTCAACGCCTTTGGAGCGACTTTCCCCAACCTGTCGGTAACTGGCACTGGCCGTATCGAAGTAGGTGTCGTCCTTCTTGCGCAGATCGTAGACGGAAGCCGTAAGGGCGGTGTTCCAACCGCGAGGCTCGTATTTCAAACCCACTTCATACTGACTACTGGTAATAGGGTCCAGCGGAGCACCACCGTTGGATATCTGTTGTACAGGGACAAAAGCAGTCGAGTAGCTGACATACGGCGTCAGGCCGTTGTCGAACTGGTACATGACCCCGCCCTGGTAAGTAAACTTTTTGTCGCTGGCGCTAAGGTCGCCAGCCGGGGCCAGCTTGTTGCGGAAGTCGCTGTCGACCCAATCCTGACGGCCACCCAACAAAAAGATCCATTGATCGTATTTGCTCTGGATCTGCCCGTACACCCCCTGCATCTGTTGTTCAAGAAGCGTGTTCTGTACAGGACTGGATGTCACTGGATCCCCCGTGTAAACAGGATCATAAATATTGATGCGGCCCGCGAAGCCGGCATCCCAGTCCTGACTGAATGATGTGCGGTCAACACTGACACCAAACAGGACGGTGTTCTCCAGACCACCGCTGTTGAATTTACCTTCCAGCTGGTTATCCAGTGAGTAAACCATTGATTTGTTATAGCGATCATAGGCCATGACGTTCAGCTGGGTACCGAACCCGGCGTTGTCGAGACTCCCCGGCCAGGTCTCATGCCGGGTGATGCGCGACTGCATGTATCGCGAGTTCTGCCGGAATTGCCAGTCATCGTTGAAGCTGTGGCTGAACTCATAGCCCGCACTCCACATTTCACGTTCGAAAGTGTTCCAGTCCGGAACGCCGAGCATTGTGTCCTTGTCCAGCTTGCCATTCGGGTTGCGCAACAAAGTGCCCGCAGCTGGCAATCCCAACTCCATATTGGTGTGGTCTTTCTGATAGCTACTCAGCAGAGTCAGGCTGTTGTAATCATCGAAATTCAACGTCAACGAAGGTGCGATGTAGAGTCGATCATCGGGGACGTGATCTGTCTGTGTGTCAGCATTACGCCCGAGCATGACCACTCGCCCCAGAACATTACCGCTTTCATTCAAAGGGCCGGAGATATCCACACCCAATTGCCGACGGTTGTTGGAGCCGTAGCTGAGCTGGACCTCGCCCTGGGAATTGTCGGTCGGCCGTTTGCTGACAAGATTGACCAGACCGCCTGGCGCATTTTCGCCGTAGAGAATCGACGATGGCCCGCGGAATATCTCGACTCGTTCAAGTCCGTAGGGCTCAGTGGTGGTGTCATAACGATTGCCCTGCACACGCAACCCGTCACGCATCAAGCCATAGCCGTAGTCGGTGGCATTGAAACCCCGGATGAAGAACAGGTCACCCGCCAGGTTGTCTCCCGCAGCGAAAGGCGGCGCAAAAATACCCGGCACATAACCTAATGCCTCTGTAAGAGTCTGGGTTTTCTGATCCTTCATGCGTTGCGCAGTGACGACCGAAACCGAGCGCGGCGTTTCTGCAAGCGGTGTGCTGGTTTTAGTCCCCACCCGACTGTTTTCAGCCTTGTAGCCACGATCCGGTAACTCGAAACCACCGGATTGGGT
The DNA here is from genome assembly GCF_032582135.1 of Pseudomonas syringae group sp. J309-1. Taxonomy (NCBI): domain Bacteria; kingdom Pseudomonadati; phylum Pseudomonadota; class Gammaproteobacteria; order Pseudomonadales; family Pseudomonadaceae; genus Pseudomonas; species Pseudomonas syringae group sp. J309-1. Next base: position 60,259 of record NZ_JAWHNU010000011.1, read on the forward strand.
ACTGTCTATATTCGTCGGCGATAAAACAATCGATCCATCCTCAGGCACGGATTGCAGGACATAGCTGCCAGGAGATTGCGCGACGACCTGCAGCTTCGCCCCCTGTAGCAATGCTGAGAAACCTTGTTCTATTGAATAGTTGCCGCGCAGACCCGGGCTCGTGCGGCCGACTGTCTGTTGCGGAGAGAATGAAAGGATCACATGGGAAGCCGACGCGAACTGATTCAATGCGCTATCAAGCGGCCCCGCGGCGATGTTGTAGTTCTGAACAGCAGCGGCAGCCATGACGCTGGTGGTTGTCACTGCGCACCCAATGCCACTGGCCGCCAGCAGCAAGCTATAGCCGATGCATTGTCGAGAAAGGTGCTGCCGGGCATGGAGCGGAAGAGGTGGGAAGCGCATTTTTATTAAAGACCCCGAGGTGATGAATTCGCATTTACCTGTAGGGCCGTGCCTGAACTAAAAAAGATAACCCTCGCTGATAAATTTTTTCAGCGTCAGACGATACGCTTCACAGACACCCAATAACGGGTGAAGTAACTCACCCGAATCGGCAGCGTCGCTTGTAGATTGGCCAAGACTGCCTCTGTAGCATCCACACGAAATGCACCAGACACCCGCAAGCTGGCTGCCTGTTCATCGCACTGCATTACCCCAGGGCGATATCGGGCCAATTCCTTGATGACATCCCCCAGCCGCGCATCCAGAACAACTAACTGGCCATCGAGCCACGCCGTCTCGGCCTGTGGATAAATACGGGTTGGGCCAACCCCTTCAGTGTAGAAATCCACCCCTTGACCCACTGTTAACAGGCTCGGCGAGGTTAATGAACGGGCAGGCTGAATGCTGACGCGATCCTCCAGCACCCCGACTCGAGTGCCATATTCCATTTGCCTGACAACGAATCTGGTACCAAGAGCCTGCACTCTTCCGTCTCGAGTTTCGACATAGAACGGCCGGGTATCCCCTAGCTTGCCGGTACTAATCATAATTTCACCGTCACGCAGGTGGATCAGCCGCTGCTGGCTATCAAATGCAACGTCTATCGCAGTATCGGTGTTCAGCTCGACTTGAGTGCCTTCCGCCAGCTCTACATGTCGACGCTGACCCACCGGCGTGCGGTAGTCAGCTCCCATATTTTTCAGCGCAGTGTGCTGTTGAATATTCCAGCCAGCATAGCCGGTACCTGCCAAAGCCAGCATTAACTTGAGCACCTGCCGACGTTGCTGAGGGGCAGATAAAACGCGGCGGGTCAGGTCAGGAGACAAGCCGCCAAGGCCTCGTTGCAGTTGCTCCATGCGTTCCCAGGCAATCCGGTGGGCAGGGTCGCTTTCCAGCCAGCGACGCCAGGCTATCTGGTCTTCCTGAGTCAAAGGTTCACTCTGAAAGTGCACATACCAACTGGCGGCAGCCTCGAATACCGTGCGGTCTGGGACGGGGCTCACGACATCTGCGCCACGAGCATCGTGCATTCAGTAAGGGCGCGGATCATGTGCTTTTTCACCGTCGTCAGGGACACCTTTAACTGAGTCGCGATCTGTTGATAAGTCAGCCCATCAATCTGCGAAAGAACAAAAATGTGCTTGGTGCGGGGCCCAAGATCGCTCAACGCTTTATCCACAGCCATTAACGTCTCAATGATCAACGCTTTGTCTTCTTCGCTGATCACCGTAGTTTCCGGCCTGTCCGCCAGTGTCTGCAGGTAAGCCTGTTCAATCGCCCTGCGCCTGTAACGGTCAATCACCAGTCCGCGAGCCACCGTAGCCAGGTAATCACGTGGCTCACGTATGGGCGCGGTATTGGTAGAACCAAGAATACGAACGAAAGTGTCCTGGGCTACATCGGCGGCATCGCACGCGTTGTTCAGTCTGGCCTTAAGCCAGGCGTTCAACCACGAGTGATGCTGCTCATATATGCACTGCACGGCGACCGTATGGGAGTAGGAGGGCATGGCGACAAGGTATGTGAATGATAATAGCTATTATTAGCTTTTGTCTGGGGAACTCACAATAGCTGTGTTTTAACCATTTCAGTCACGGCCTGGGACCTGGATTTTTCATTCGAGACTGCCTTTTCTCGATTACATCACTCGCCAGCCATTAATAATTGTCATTGCCCGCCATGGATGGGAGAGAATTTCACACATTAAGCTCTGTGGATAACGCCCGTTAAGGTCGGTTGATAACAGGGGTGGAAATCTGAGCATAACCCCCTCTGTGGACAACTAGGGTTTTAATCCACAGGCTAAAGCCGGTTATCCAGAACCCTCCCGAGCACATGAACACAGACTTTTGAATCTCTGTACACACTGAAATAATTGGCCTGTAGCAATCTATCCACAGAAAACAGCCTCTGTATAAATAGCATTTAAAATAAGGTTTTATAAATCTTCTTTCTTTTTAATTTATATATCTGAGACTTTTCCACAGCTGGTTAATTTTTGTGCAACGGGTTCCTTTCAGGGGGGGTAAGTCCCTATACTTGTCAGCTATCCCAATTTCCCATCTAGAACAGGCACGAGGTGCGTGGTGGATTTCCCTTCCCGTTTTGAAGTGATCGTCATCGGTGGCGGTCATGCCGGTACCGAGGCCGCACTGGCGTCGGCACGTATGGGTGTAAAAACCCTTTTGCTGACCCACAACGTGGAAACACTGGGTCAGATGAGCTGCAACCCGGCTATTGGCGGGATCGGTAAAAGCCATCTGGTCAAGGAAATCGACGCCTTGGGCGGCGCGATGGCGATGGCCACGGACAAAGGTGGTATCCAGTTCCGCGTGCTGAACAGCCGCAAAGGCCCTGCAGTCCGGGCAACTCGTGCACAGGCAGACCGTGTTCTGTACAAAGCGGCGATTCGCGAAACCATCGAAAATCAGCCGAACCTGTGGGTATTTCAACAAGCCTGTGATGACTTGATCGTTGAGCAGGACGAGGTACGCGGTGTTGTGACCCAAATGGGTCTGCGTTTCATGGCCGATTCGGTTGTGCTGACGACCGGTACCTTCCTGGGTGGACTTATCCACATCGGAATGCAGAATTATTCGGGCGGTCGCGCTGGCGATCCACCTTCAATCGCGCTGGCACATCGTTTACGTGAGTTACCGCTGCGAGTGGGTCGCCTGAAAACCGGTACTCCTCCGCGTATCGATGGCCGTTCGGTCGATTTTTCGGTCATGACAGAACAGCCGGGTGATACACCGATTCCGGTCATGTCGTTCATGGGCTCCAAGGAGCAGCATCCATCGCAAGTCAGTTGCTGGATTACCCACACCAACGCCCGGACTCACGAAATCATTGCGGCCAACCTTGATCGTTCGCCCATGTATTCCGGCGTTATCGAAGGTGTGGGTCCACGCTATTGCCCATCGATCGAAGACAAGATTCATCGATTTGCCGACAAGGAAAGCCATCAGGTTTTCATCGAACCTGAAGGCCTGACCACGCATGAGCTGTATCCGAATGGCATTTCGACTTCGTTGCCGTTTGACGTGCAATTACAGATCGTTCGTTCGATTCGAGGCATGGAAAATGCCCACATCGTGCGCCCTGGCTATGCCATCGAATATGATTACTTCGATCCACGCGATCTGAAGTACAGCCTCGAAACCAAAGTCATCGCGGGTCTGTTCTTCGCAGGACAAATCAACGGTACGACCGGTTACGAAGAAGCCGGTGCTCAAGGTTTGCTGGCCGGGACCAATGCCGCTCTCCGTGCCCAGGGCAAGGAAAGCTGGTGCCCGCGTCGCGATGAAGCGTACATCGGCGTGCTTGTGGATGACTTGATTACTCTGGGTACCCAAGAGCCGTACCGGATGTTCACGTCTCGTGCCGAATACCGCTTGATTCTGCGTGAAGACAACGCGGACTTGCGCCTGACCGAAAAAGGCCGCGAGCTCGGTCTTGTCGATGATCAACGCTGGGCTGCGTTCTGTGCCAAACGCGAAAACATCGAACTGGAAGAGCAGCGCCTGAAAAGCACCTGGGTACGTCCGGGTACTGAGCAGGGCGATGCCATCGCCAGTCATTTCGGCACGCCGTTGACTCACGAATACAACCTGCTCAACCTGTTGACCCGACCGGAAATCGACTACGCCAGTCTGGTTTCCCTCACTGGCCATGGCAGCCCTGATCCGCAAGTCGCTGAACAGGTTGAAATCAAGGCTAAGTACGCGGGTTACATCGACCGTCAGGTCGACGAAATCGCCCGTTTGCGGGCCAGCGAAGACACCAAACTGCCGCAAGACATCGATTACATGACCATTTCAGGTCTGTCGAAAGAGATCCAGAGCAAGCTGGGGATAACTCGTCCGGAAACGCTGGGGCAGGCTTCGCGAATCCCGGGCGTTACGCCGGCAGCGATTTCGCTATTGATGATTCACCTGAAAAAACGCGGCGCTGGCCGTCAGTTGGAGCAAAGCGCTTGAGTTCTATGGTCACCCCGCAACACGCCGAAGAGTTATCCCGAGGCGCTCAGGAACTGGGTGTAGAACTCAGTGAAAGCCAGCACTCACAGCTGCTGGCCTACCTGGCCCTGTTGATCAAATGGAACAAGGCTTACAACCTGACCGCAGTGCGCGACCCGGACGAAATGGTGTCCCGTCATCTGCTCGATAGCCTGAGCGTGGTGCCATTCATCGATGGCGAACGCTGGCTGGACGTTGGCAGTGGTGGCGGCATGCCGGGTATTCCATTGGCGATCCTGTTTCCGGAGATGAAAATCACCGTGCTGGACAGCAACGGCAAGAAAACCCGGTTTCTGACCCAGGTCAAACTGGAGCTCAAGCTGGATAATCTCCAGGTTATCCACAGCCGCGCCGAATCCTTTCAACCTGAACAACCGTTTACCGGGATCGTTTCCCGTGCGTTCAGCAGTCTGGAAGACTTTACCGGGTGGACCCGCCACATGGGCGACACCAATACGCGATGGCTGGCGATGAAAGGCCTGCATCCGACCGATGAACTGGTAGCATTGCCCGCAGATTTCCGCGTGGATAGCGCACAAGCCTTGACCGTACCGGGTTGCCAAGGCCAACGCCATCTGCTGATACTGCGCCGCACGGCATGACTGGGAACACAAGCAAGCATGGCTAAGGTATTCGCGATTGCGAACCAAAAAGGTGGTGTGGGTAAAACCACCACCTGTATCAATCTCGCAGCATCGCTGGTCGCTACCAAGCGCCGCGTATTGCTGATCGATCTCGACCCTCAGGGCAACGCCACGATGGGCAGTGGTGTGGATAAACATGCCCTGGAAAACTCGGTTTATGACGTTCTGATTGGCGAATGCGATCTGGCTCAGGCCATGCAGTTCTCTGAACATGGCGGCTACCAGCTACTGCCCGCAAACCGGGACCTGACGGCTGCCGAAGTTAATCTGCTCGAAATGAAGATGAAGGAGAGCCGCCTGCGCAATGCGCTGGCGCCGATCCGCGAGAACTACGATTACATCCTGATCGACTGCCCGCCGTCTTTGTCGATGTTGACGTTGAACGCGCTGGTCGCTTCAGATGGGGTCATCATCCCCATGCAGTGTGAATACTTTGCTTTGGAAGGTCTCAGCGACCTTGTGGATAACATCAAGCGCATTGGTGAGCTGCTCAATCCTGCCCTGAAAATCGAGGGATTGCTGCGCACCATGTACGACCCGCGTCTGAGCTTGATCAACGACGTTTCTGCGCAGCTCAAAGAGCATTTCGGCGAACAGCTGTACGACACCGTAATCCCGCGCAACATTCGTCTTGCTGAGGCACCGAGTTTCGGTATGCCTGTTCTGGCTTACGACAAGAGTTCTCGCGGTGCATTGGCTTACCTTGCCCTTGCAGGGGAAATGGTTCGTCGTCAACGGCGCGGTTCGCGCACAGCTCAGCCAACTTAAGGAAACCCCATGGCCGTCAAGAAAAGAGGTCTCGGACGTGGGCTGGACGCACTTCTGAGCAGTCCAACCGTCAGTTCCCTCGAAGAACAAGCCGTCAAGGCCGACCAGCGTGAGCTGCAGCACATCCCGCTGGATCTGATTCAGCGCGGCAAGTACCAGCCACGTCGCGACATGGATCCTCAGGCGCTCGAAGAGCTCGCCCAATCGATCAAGGCCCAGGGCGTGATGCAGCCGATTGTGGTGCGTCCGATTGGCGATAACCGTTTCGAAATCATCGCTGGCGAACGTCGCTGGCGTGCAAGCCAGCAAGCAGCGATGGAAACCATCCCGGCGATGGTGCGCGATGTGCCGGATGAAACCGCTATCGCCATGGCGTTGATCGAGAACATTCAGCGCGAAGACCTTAATCCCATCGAAGAAGCAGTGGCTTTGCAGCGTCTGCAGCATGAGTTTCAGCTCACCCAGCAGCAAGTGGCCGACGCGGTCGGCAAGTCGCGGGTCAGTGTTGCCAACCTGCTGCGCCTGATTGCGCTGCCGGATGTGATCAAAACGATGCTTTCCCACGGCGACCTTGAAATGGGTCACGCTCGAGCGTTGCTCGGTTTGCCCGAAGATCAGCAGGTCGAAGGGGCGCGACATGTTGTCGCACGTGGTCTGACGGTTCGCCAGACAGAAGCGCTCGTACGTCAGTGGTTGAGTGGAAAACCGGCAGCTGCCGAGCCGGTCAAGACCGATCCGGATATCAGCCGCCTCGAACAGCGTCTGGCCGAGCGGCTGGGCTCTGCGGTGCAAATTCGGCACGGGCAGAAGGGCAAAGGGCAGTTGGTGATCCGTTATAACTCGCTGGATGAGCTTCAGGGTGTGCTCGCCCACATCCGCTGAAACAATTGCACTGTAGCGTGTAGTCGGAAATCACTACCTGAAGGTTGAATAGGGGCTGAACCGCCCCTATACTCTGCGCGCATTTTGTCGGCACAAATTATGCCAAGTTATTGATTTTGGCGGCCGACGCACGAGGAGCAGGAGTGATGGAGACACGCATGCCAAACCGCTTGCCGTTCCATCGACTGGCGGTTTTCCCGGTATTGCTGGCTCAATTTATTGTCCTGCTGCTGGCAGCATTGGTGCTGTGGCAGTGGCACGGAGTCGTAGCCGGATATTCAGGGCTGTGCGGAGGCCTGATAGCCTGGCTGCCCAATTTGTATTTTGCTCACAAGGCTTTCCGGTTTTCCGGGGCTAGAGCAGCGCAAGCCATAGTCCGGTCATTTTATGCCGGCGAGGCAGGCAAGCTGATTTTTACGGCAGTGCTTTTTGCACTGACCTTTGCAGGTGTGAAGCCATTGGCGCCGATTGCGGTATTCGGCGTGTTCATGTTGATCCAGGTGGTCAATTGGTTCGCTCCCCTGTTGATGAGAACAAGACTTTCGAGACCTTAGGGCGTTTGAGGCAAACATGGCAGAGCAAACAGCTTCGGGCTATATCCAGCACCACTTGCAGAACCTGACCTTCGGTCAGCTACCAGATGGCGGCTGGGGTTTTGCCCACACCGCTGCAGAAGCGAAGGAAATGGGCTTTTGGGCTTTCCACGTCGATACTCTCGGCTGGTCTGTTGCCCTGGGCCTGATTTTCGTTCTGATTTTCCGCATGGCGGCCAAGAAGGCAACTTCCGGTCAACCAGGCGCGCTGCAGAACTTCGTTGAAGTGCTGGTCGACTTCGTAGACGGTAGCGTGAAGGACAGCTTCCACGGTCGTAGCCCGGTGATTGCACCGTTGGCGCTGACCATTTTCGTCTGGGTGTTCCTGATGAACGCCGTCGACCTGGTTCCAGTTGACTGGATTCCTCAGTTGGCGATCCTGATTTCTGGCGATTCGCACATTCCTTTCCGCGCTGTTTCGACGACTGATCCTAACGCCACGCTTGGCATGGCTCTGTCGGTCTTCGCGCTGATCATTTTCTACAGCATCAAGGTCAAGGGCATCGGCGGCTTTATCGGCGAACTGACCCTGCACCCGTTCGGCAGCAAGAACATTTTTGTTCAGGCGCTGTTGATTCCGGTGAACTTCCTGCTTGAATTCGTGACTCTGATTGCCAAACCGATTTCGTTGGCACTGCGTCTGTTCGGCAACATGTACGCTGGCGAGCTGGTGTTTATCCTGATCGCCGTCATGTTCGGCAGCGGCCTGCTCTGGCTTAGCGGCCTGGGCGTGGTACTGCAATGGGCGTGGGCTGTATTCCACATCCTGATCATCACCTTGCAGGCGTTCATCTTCATGATGCTGACCATCGTGTATCTGTCGATGGCTCACGAAGATAACCATTAAGACTCGCCTGGCGCGTCTGGATGTACCTCTCGCTTCGGCGAGAGGAGGCCGCAAGCGGGGAACCGCAAGGGCTGATGTAAAACGATTTGTTTTACCGCTTTAATCTAAGAAAACCTAACCAATACGACGTAAAAGTCGGGAGGAAAGATGGAAACTGTAGTTGGTCTAACCGCTATCGCTGTTGCACTGTTGATCGGCCTGGGCGCACTGGGTACTGCAATCGGCTTCGGCCTGTTGGGCGGCAAATTCCTGGAAGGCGCAGCTCGCCAGCCAGAAATGGTTCCAATGCTGCAGGTTAAAATGTTCATCGTTGCCGGTCTGCTCGACGCCGTAACCATGATCGGTGTTGGTATCGCTCTGTTCTTCACCTTTGCGAACCCCTTCGTTGGTCAACTCGCTGGCTAATCTCTCGATTTTTCGAGGTGATTGGTGTGATGGACAACGAACGAGCGAGGTGTTGGCGTGAACATTAATGCAACCCTGATTGGTCAGTCCGTTGCGTTCTTCATTTTTGTGCTGTTCTGCATGAAGTACGTTTGGCCTCCGGTCATTGCGGCTTTGCACGAACGTCAGAAGAAGATCGCTGATGGACTGGACGCTGCCAGCCGAGCAGCTCGCGACCTGGAGTTGGCCCAAGAGAAAGTGGGTCATCAACTGCGTGAAGCTAAAACTCAGGCAGCCGAGATCATTGAGCAAGCCAAGAAACGCGGTACTCAGATTGTCGACGAAGCCCGTGAACAGGCCCGTGTCGAAGCTGACCGTGTGAAGGCACAGGCTCAGGCCGAGATCGAACAGGAACTGAACGGTGTCAAAGACGCGCTGCGTGCCCAATTGGGTAGCTTGGCAGTCGGCGGTGCTGAGAAGATCCTGGGTGCCACAATCGATCAAAACGCGCACGCGGAGCTGGTTAACAAACTGGCTGCTGAAATTTAAGCGAGGGCGATCATGGCAGAACTGACCACGTTGGCCCGACCTTACGCTAAGGCAGCCTTCGAGCACGCCCAGGCCCACCAGCAACTGGCCAATTGGTCAGCCATGCTCGGCCTGGCTGCAGCGGTGTCGCAAGATGACACCATGCAGCGCGTACTCAAGGCCCCGCGACTGACGAGCGCAGACAAGGCCACCACTTTTATTGAAGTGTGTGGCGACAAGTTCGATGCCAAGGCACAGAATTTCATCCACGTCGTTGCTGAAAACGACCGTCTCCCGCTTCTGCCGGAGATCGCCGAACTGTTCGACCTGTACAAGGCTGAGCAGGAAAAATCGGTCGATGTGGATGTCACCAGTGCTTTTGCATTGAACCAAGAACAGCAAGACAAACTCGCCAAGGTTCTCAGTGCACGGCTCGGCCGGGAAGTGCGCCTGCATGCTGCGGAGGATGCCACCCTTATCGGTGGTGTCGTAATCCGAGCCGGCGACCTGGTTATCGATGGCTCAGTTCGCGGCAAACTCGCGCAACTAGCCGAAGCATTGAAATCTTGAGTTTGAAGGGGCAGCAGAGCAATGCAGCAACTCAATCCTTCCGAAATAAGTGAAATCATCAAGGGTCGCATCGACAAGCTCGATGTAACCTCCCAAGCCCGTAACGAAGGCACTGTCGTCAGCGTATCTGACGGCATCGTGCGGATTCACGGTCTGGCCGACGTAATGTACGGCGAGATGATCGAGTTTCCGGGCGGCGTCTACGGTATGGCGCTGAACCTTGAGCAAGACTCTGTAGGTGCTGTGGTACTGGGCGCTTACACGACTCTGGCTGAAGGCATGAGCGCCAAGTGCACTGGCCGCATCCTCGAAGTTCCGGTTGGTAAGGAACTGCTGGGTCGCGTAGTCGACGCACTGGGTAACCCAGTTGACGGCAAAGGTCCGCTGAACAACACCGAGACCGATGCGGTCGAGAAAGTTGCTCCAGGCGTGATCTGGCGTAAGTCGGTAGACCAGCCTGTACAGACTGGCTACAAGGCTGTCGATGCCATGATTCCTGTCGGCCGTGGCCAGCGTGAGCTGATCATCGGTGACCGTCAGATCGGTAAAACCGCTCTGGCCATCGACGCAATCATCAACCAGAAAGACAGCGGCATCTTCTGCGTATACGTAGCAATCGGTCAGAAACAATCGACCATCGCCAACGTTGTTCGCAAGCTCGAAGAAAACGGCGCACTGGCTAACACCATCGTCGTGGCTGCAAGTGCTTCTGAATCCGCTGCGCTGCAATTCCTTGCACCGTACTCGGGTTGCACCATGGGTGAATTCTTCCGCGACCGCGGTGAAGACGCGCTGATCGTTTATGACGATCTGTCCAAGCAAGCAGTGGCTTACCGCCAGATTTCCCTGCTGCTGCGCCGTCCACCAGGCCGTGAAGCTTACCCAGGCGACGTGTTCTATCTCCACTCCCGTCTGCTGGAGCGCGCATCGCGTGTTTCCGAAGAGTACGTAGAGAAGTTCACCAAAGGCGCAGTGACCGGCAAAACCGGTTCCCTGACCGCATTGCCGATCATCGAAACCCAGGCTGGCGACGTTTCCGCGTTCGTTCCGACCAACGTGATTTCCATCACCGACGGTCAGATCTTCCTGGAATCGGCCATGTTCAACTCTGGCATCCGTCCAGCTGTGAACGCCGGTGTTTCGGTATCCCGTGTGGGTGGTGCCGCTCAGACCAAGATCATCAAGAAGCTCTCCGGTGGTATCCGTACCGCTCTGGCTCAGTACCGTGAACTGGCAGCATTTGCCCAGTTTGCTTCTGACCTGGACGAAGCGACCCGTAAGCAACTTGAGCATGGTCAGCGCGTTACCGAGCTGATGAAGCAGAAGCAATACGCACCAATGTCGATCGCTGACATGGCGCTGTCGCTGTATGCCGCTGAGCGTGGGTTCCTGACCGACATCGAAATCGCCAAGATTGGCAGCTTTGAACAAGCGCTGATTGCTTACTTCAACCGCGATCACGCCGATTTGATGGCGAAGATCAACGTGAAGGGTGACTTCAATGACGAAATCGACGCTGGCATGAAAGCCGGTATCGAGAAGTTCAAGGCCACCCAAACCTGGTAAGCCGCAGCGGGGGCCGAAAGGCTCCCGCTTGCTAACCTGATAGGTGTTACATGGCAGGCGCAAAAGAGATTCGCAGCAAGATTGCGAGCATCAAAAGCACGCAAAAGATCACCAGCGCCATGGAAAAAGTGGCGGTCAGCAAAATGCGCAAGGCTCAAATGCGCATGGCTGCTAGCCGTCCTTACGCGGAGCGCATCCGCCAGGTTATTGGTCATCTGGCCAACGCTAACCCGGAATACCGCCACCCGTTCATGGTCGAGCGCGCTGTAAAGCGTGTTGGTTATGTCGTAGTGAGCAGTGACCGTGGTCTGTGCGGTGGCTTGAATACCAACCTGTTCAAGGCTCTGGTCAAGGACATGGCGGTAAACCGTGAAAACGGCGTAGAGATCGATTTGTGCGTGGTTGGCAGCAAAGGTGCGGCATTCTTCCGCAACTTCGGCGGTAACGTCGTCGCTGCGATCAGCCACTTGGGCGAAGAGCCGTCGATCAATGATTTGATCGGCAGCGTCAAGGTGATGCTGGATGCCTACCTGGATGGCCGTATTGATCGCCTGTCCGTGGTATCCAACAAGTTCATCAACACCATGACCCAGCAGCCAACGGTGGAGCAATTGATTCCGCTGGTGGCGACCCCGGATCAGAAACTCAAGCACCACTGGGACTATCTCTACGAACCCGATGCCAAAGAGCTGCTTGACGGCTTGATGGTTCGCTACGTTGAGTCGCAGGTGTACCAGGCGGTGGTCGAGAACAACGCAGCTGAACAAGCAGCGCGGATGATCGCGATGAAGAACGCCACAGACAACGCCGGTGATTTGATCAGTGATTTGCAGCTGATCTACAACAAGGCGCGTCAGGCAGCGATCACCCAAGAGATCTCGGAAATCGTCGGCGGCGCTGCCGCGGTTTAACGGTTCAAATATTAGAGGAACCAGCTAATGAGTAGCGGACGTATCGTTCAAATCATCGGCGCCGTGATCGACGTGGAATTCCCACGCGATAGCGTACCGAGTATCTACAACGCGCTGGAAGTCAAAAGCGCGGCAGGGACCACCCTGGAAGTTCAGCAGCAGCTGGGCGACGGCGTGGTTCGTACCATTGCGATGGGCTCCACCGAGGGCTTGAAGCGTGGTCTGGAAGTTTCAGACTCTGGCAAAGCCATCTCCGTACCGGTCGGTAAAGCGACTCTGGGCCGGATCATGGACGTGCTGGGCAACCCGATCGACGAAGCTGGCCCGATCGACACCGAAGAACGCTGGGGCATTCACCGTCCTGCGCCTTCCTTCGCTGAACAGGCTGGTGGCAACGATCTGCTGGAAACAGGCATCAAGGTTATCGACCTGGTTTGCCCGTTCGCCAAGGGTGGTAAAGTCGGTCTGTTCGGTGGTGCCGGTGTAGGCAAAACCGTAAACATGATGGAACTGATCCGTAACATCGCCATCGAGCACAGCGGTTATTCCGTGTTCGCCGGTGTGGGTGAGCGTACTCGTGAGGGTAACGACTTTTACCACGAGATGAAGGATTCCAACGTTCTGGACAAAGTGGCACTGGTTTACGGTCAGATGAACGAGCCGCCGGGTAACCGTCTGCGCGTAGCACTGACCGGCCTGACCATGGCCGAGAAATTCCGTGACGAAGGTAACGACGTTCTGCTGTTCGTCGACAACATCTACCGTTACACACTGGCCGGTACTGAAGTATCCGCACTGCTGGGCCGTATGCCTTCCGCAGTAGGTTACCAGCCGACCCTGGCTGAAGAGATGGGCACTCTGCAAGAGCGCATCACTTCCACCAAAAACGGTTCGATCACTTCCATCCAGGCCGTATACGTACCAGCGGATGACTTGACTGACCCGTCGCCAGCGACCACGTTTGCCCACTTGGACGCAACCGTCGTACTGTCCCGTGACATCGCTTCCCTGGGTATCTACCCAGCAGTAGATCCACTGGATTCGACTTCGCGCCAGCTGGACCCGAACGTTATCGGCCAGGAACACTACGACACCGCTCGCGGCGTTCAGTACGTGTTGCAGCGCTACAAAGAACTGAAGGACATCATTGCGATCCTTGGTATGGACGAGCTGTCGGAGACCGACAAACAGTTGGTTAACCGTGCTCGTAAGATCCAGCGCTTCCTGTCGCAACCGTTCTTCGTGGCTGAAGTCTTCACTGGTGCATCGGGTAAATACGTTTCCCTGAAAGACACCATTGCTGGCTTCAAAGGCATCCTCAACGGTGACTACGACCACCTGCCAGAACAAGCGTTCTACATGGTCGGCGGCATCGAAGAAGCGATCGAGAAAGCCAAGAAACTGTAATCCCAGCGCCCGGCAACGGGTGCTAATCAGGTCGAGGCAAGCAAATGGCTATAACAGTCCATTGCGATATCGTCAGCGCGGAAGGGGAAATTTTCTCCGGTCTGGTCGAGATGGTGATTGCGCACGGCAACCTGGGTGATATTGGTATCGCTCCAGGCCACGCGCCGCTGATCACTGATCTGAAACCAGGTCCGATCCGCTTGATCAAGCAGGGTGGAGCAGCCGAGGTGTTTTACATCTCGGGCGGTTTCCTCGAGGTTCAACCGAACATGGTCAAGGTGCTTGCCGACACTGTGCAACGTGCTGATGACCTGGACGAAGCCTCTGCTCAGGCAGCCGTAAAGGCAGCCGAGAAGGCCCTGAACGAAAAAGGCGCAGATTTCGATTACGGATCTGCAACTGCTCGTCTGGCCGAGGCCGCAGCCCAGCTGCGTACCGTTCAGCAAATTCGCAAGAAGTTCGGCGGCTAACCCCGTCTTCTTCTGCGCGATTGAGAAAAAGGGTAGCCTCGGCTACCCTTTTTCTTTTTTCAGGATCAGCCGACGCTTGTGGATAAGTGACGCGGCGCGCCTCAGTTGGAAATCTCATGTCTCTCGATATCGTTATTCTCGCGGCAGGCCAAGGCACTCGCATGCGCTCGGCACTGCCCAAGGTTTTGCATCCGGTTGCCGGTGATTCAATGCTCGGCCATGTTATCCACAGCGCCCGGCAATTATCGCCGCAGCGTATCCATGTGGTGATTGGGCATGGTGCGGATATCGTCCGTGAGCGCTTGGCCGCCGATGATTTGAATTTCGTCATGCAGGACAAGCAACTGGGGACCGGACACGCCGTTGCTCAGGCATTGCCGGAACTCACCGCCGAGACCGTGCTGATCCTCTATGGCGATGTACCGCTCATTGAAGTTGAAACCCTTGAGCGTTTGCTGAAACAGGTCACTGCCGAACAACTGGGCCTGCTGACCGTAAACCTCGACGATCCAACCGGTTACGGCCGTATCGTGCGTGACGAGCAGAATCTTGTACGTGCCATCGTCGAGCACAAGGATGCGACGGAAGCCCAGAAGGCTATCACCGAAGGCAACACCGGCATTCTTGCGGTCCCGGGCAAGCGCCTGGCGGATTGGCTGGGACGGCTATCTAACAACAACGCTCAAGGCGAGTATTACCTGACTGACGTGATTGCCATGGCCGTCAACGATGGTCTGGTGGTCGCCACTGAGCAGCCCCACGACGCCATGGAAGTTCAGGGCGCCAACGACCGCAAACAACTCGCCGAGCTGGAGCGTCACTATCAACTGCGCGAAGCTCGCCGCCTGATGGCGCTGGGCGTAACGTTGCGCGATCCAGCTCGTTTCGATGTACGCGGTGACGTGACAGTAGGGCGCGATGTGCTGATCGACGTTAACGTCATCCTCGAAGGTCGGGTCGTCATTGAAGACGACGTGATCATCGGCCCAAACTGCGTGATCAAAGACAGCACCTTGCGCAAAGGTGTGGTGATTAAAGCCAACAGCCATATTGACGGCGCGATCATGGGCGAGGGCAGTGATGCTGGTCCATTCGCGCGTCTGCGTCCAGGCAGTGTGCTGGGGGCCAAAGTGCATGTGGGTAACTTCGTCGAGCTGAAAAATGCTCAGTTGGGCGAAGGCGTCAAAGCCGGTCACCTGACTTACCTGGGTGATACGGTGATTGGCGCACGTACCAACATTGGTGCAGGGACCATTACGGTTAACTACGACGGGGTCAATAAACACAAAACCTTGATTGGTGAGGATGTGTTCATCGGGTCCAACAACTCATTGATCGCGCCTGTGGCTATAGGTGACGGTTCCAATACTGCAGCTGGTTCGACCATCAATTTGAATGTGGATAAGTCGCAGCTGGCTGTTGCCCGCGCCCGCCAGCGTAATATTGATGGCTGGAAACGCCCGGTTAAAATCAAGAAAGACTGAAGTTATCCACAGGACGGCTACTGATTCTCTGTCGCGGTATAGCTGAAATTAAGCTGTCGCGAAGCAAACGGAGACCTGTAGGAGCGCGCTTGCCCGCGATTCAATCTGTCAGTCGATGAATATATCGTCTGTGCTGACGCCATCGCGGGCAAGCGCGCTCCTACAGGGATCACATCAAGCTTGACGTCTTCCTTCGAATAGGTTTTGATTGCCTTCGTTATCTTACGAATCGAAACTTAAGTCAGCCATGTCGAAACGCAATACACCTCAAAGACGCCACAATATCCTTGCATTGCTCAGCGAGCAGGGAGAAGTGAGCGTGGACGAGCTGGCTAAGCGCTTCGAAACTTCTGAAGTTACGGTTCGCAAGGATCTGGCTGCACTCGAAAGTAATGGACTGCTCCTGCGTCGCTATGGCGGTGCGGTCACGTTGCCCCAAGAACTGATCAGCGAAAGCTCCCAGCCTGTCTCCAGGTACAAGCAAGCCATCGCCCGTGCCGCCGTGCAGCGCATTCGCGAGCATGCGCGAATCATCGTCGACAGTGGCAGCACCACTGCCGCATTGATTCCCGAACTGGGCCAGCAGCCAGGCCTTGTAGTGATGACCAACTCTCTTCATGTAGCCAGCGCATTGAGCGAACTGGAGCATGAGCCTGTTCTGTTGATGACCGGTGGTACCTGGGACCCGCATTCAGAGTCCTTTCAAGGCCAGGTCGCGGAGCAGGTGCTGCGTTCTTACGACTTTGATCAGTTGTTCATCGGTGCCGACGGCATCGATCTGTCTCGTGGTACCACCACTTTCAACGAGTTACTGGGGCTGAGCCGCGTCATGGCTGAAGTCGCCCGCGAAGTAGTGGTGATGGTCGAGGCGGACAAAGTGGGCCGCAAGATACCCAATCTGGAGCTGCCCTGGAGCAGTATCCACACCCTTATTACTGATGATCGCCTGCCATCCGAGGCGCGCGAACAGATAAAAGCCCGCGGCATAACCTTGATTTGCGCCGCTGTCAGCTAGGAGAAAACTTATGTGTGGAATTGTCGGCGCAGTCGCTGAACGCAACATCACCGCCATCCTGGTCGAAGGCCTCAAGCGTCTGGAATACCGCGGTTACGATAGCGCTGGCGTTGCGGTGTTCAGCAATGCCGGTGTGCTCGATCGCCGCCGTCGTTCCGGCAAGGTCAGCGAACTGGAGCAGGCGCTGGCAGGCGAACCACTGCTGGGCCGTCTGGGTATCGCGCACACCCGTTGGGCAACCCACGGCGTACCCTGCGAGCGTAACGCGCACCCGCATTTTTCCGGCGATGAACTGGCAGTTGTCCACAACGGCATCATCGAGAACCACGAACCGTTGCGCGAGCGCCTCAAAGGCTTGGGCTATGTGTTCGTGTCCGACACCGATACTGAAGTCATCGTCCACTTGCTGCACCACAAGCTCAAGGACACCCCTGACCTGACCGTGGCGCTGAAAGCTGCAGTCAAAGAGCTGCACGGCGCATACGGTCTGGCAGTCATCAGTGCCAAACAGCCTGACCGGCTGGTTGCCGCCCGCAGCGGCAGTCCGCTGGTGGTGGGTCTGGGCCTTGGGGAAAACTTCCTCGCGTCTGACCAAATGGCGCTGCGTCAGGTCACCGACCGCTTCATGTACCTGGAAGAGGGCGATATCGCCGAGATCCGTCGTGAAAGCGTGCAGATCTGGTCGTTGGATGGCTTGCCGGTTGAACGTGAAGTTGTTCAATACCGTGAAGGCGCAGAAGCCGCTGACAAGGGCGAGTTCCGCCACTTCATGCTCAAGGAAATCCACGAGCAACCAAAAGTTGTGCAGCGCACGCTTGAAGGCCGTCTCGGCCAGCAGCAGGTTCTGGTGCAGGCATTCGGTCCGCAAGCAGCCGAGCTGTTTGCCAAAGTACGCAATGTGCAGATCGTAGCCTGTGGTACCAGCTACCACGCGGGCATGGTCGCGCGTTACTGGCTGGAAGGGCTGGCAGGTATTCCATGTCAGGTGGAAGTTGCCAGTGAATTCCGTTATCGCAAGGTCGTGGTACAGCCGGACACGTTGTTCGTCTCGATTTCCCAGTCCGGCGAAACCGCTGACACCCTGGCCGCATTGCGTAACGCCAAAGAGCTGGGCTTTCTTGCCAGCCTGGCCATCTGTAACGTCAGCATCAGCTCGCTGGTTCGTGAGTCCGACCTGACATTGCTGACCCAGGCCGGCCCTGAAATCGGTGTGGCGTCCACCAAAGCCTTCACCACCCAACTGGTTGCGCTGCTGTTACTGACCCTGTCGCTGGGTCAGGTTCAAGGCACGCTGGCTGAGGGCGTTGAAGCCGAGCTGGTCGAAGAGCTGCGTCGTCTGCCGACTCGTCTGGGTGAAGCCCTGGCCATGGATAGCACGGTCGAGAAAGTCGCCGAGCTGTTCGCCGAGAAGAACCACACCCTGTTCCTGGGGCGAGGCGCTCAATTCCCGGTAGCGATGGAAGGTGCACTCAAGCTCAAAGAGATCTCCTACATCCACGCCGAAGCCTATCCGGCGGGTGAGCTCAAGCATGGTCCTTTGGCGCTGGTCGACAGCGATATGCCGGTAGTAACCGTTGCACCCAACAACGAATTGTTGGAAAAGCTGAAGTCCAACCTGCAAGAAGTCCGCGCCCGCGGCGGTGAACTGATCGTCTTCGCCGACGAGCAAGCCGGTATGAGCAACGGCGAAGGCACCCACGTCATCGCCATGCCGCACATCATTGATGCGCTGGCACCGATCCTCTACACCATCCCGTTGCAGCTGCTTTCGTACTACGTGGCGGTGTTGAAGGGCACGGATGTGGATCAGCCGCGTAATCTGGCGAAGTCGGTGACGGTGGAATAAGTTATCCACAGCAAATGAGCGTGTGTATCGAAGTCCTTGGCCCGGCCCTGGATGATCAGGTTAAACACCAGCCTGTGCCCCAACACCCCATATCATAAAAACAATGGAGCGGTACCTGAACCCCATGAGAAAAACCACTCAGCAGTTAATGGTTCAGAACATTGCCGACTGGCAGCATCGAGGTTTGATCGACCAGCAAACCCAAGAGCGGCTGAGCGCGCCTTATCGGCGTCCCAACCAACTGTTATCCACAGTGCTGCAATGGCTGGGCATCGGTGCGGTGTTGTTGATTGGTATGGCGATTCTGGGGGGCGTGAGTTATCTCAGCGAGTCGGTCGCCCTCGGTGTTGTGCTGTTTTCTATCGCCGGTGTGACATTGTGGTGGGTCGGGGTACGCCTGGCGCGTGATCCAGCCGGGCGTATGCCGGTGGCTGGTGTTGCCATTTTGACCATCGGCCTGATGCTGATCGGTGGCAGCCTGTTACTCAGTGGAGTTGGCTCCGACGGGGGCGGGTATGATCGCATCCCTCTGGCACTGCTGGTCACCGCCTTGCTGAGTGTGGCCACGGCCTATCGTTACCACCTGCGCTGGCCATTGTTTCTGGGGCTGCTGTGCGCCTTTCACGGCTTTGGCTCCTGGGAAAGTTATGCGGGTGGCGGGTCATATGTGTTCGACATTCAGGACCCGCGAGCCATGGCAGTGGTTGCCGGATTGGCAGCGCTTCTGGGGCTTTGGCACCAGCAGGCGGAAGAAAAGCCGCTCCGCCACTTCAGCGGTTTCGGCCGTTTGTACGTGATTTTCGGACTGCTCTACTTCAACTGCTCGCTGTGGTTTCTCAGCCTGGACAATTACAGCTCGTCCCAATCAGGGCTCTCGATACTGCTATTCACCGTTGGGGCCATCAGCCAGTTGGTGATCGGTGCTCGTTTCAAACACCCTAGCTTCACCGGGTTTGGTGTGGTGTTTCTGGGTATCAACCTCTACACGCGCTTTTACGAACACGCCTGGGACCGCCTGAGTGTCGCGGCTTTTTTCGCGGCGGCCGGTGTTGTGGGTATTTTGCTGGGCTGGTTGTTTGAGCGCGCGGCGCTTCGTGCAAAGGAGGATCGGTCATGAGCCAGGATCGTCGCAATCGACAGGTCCGTGATGCCCTTGATCAATGGCTGCGCGAGGGGCAGATCGATCCCGTTGCCCACAGCCGTATCGGTGAACTGTATCCCTTGACCCGATGGGACTGGCGCTCACTCGGGCGTTGGTTTCTGACGTTCGGTGCCATCAGCCTGGCGGCCGGTCTGGTGTTATTTCTGCGTGAGCACCTGACGTTCACCCTGCCCAAATCGGCGATCAGCTTGTCATTGCTGACCTTGGGCCTGTTCGTCGTCGGGCGCTGGTTGCCCGGGAAAGGCTTGAGGATGCTGGGCAGCACCGCCGAACTGCTCGGCGGCTTTGCCCTGATCGGCGTGAGTTTTGTGGTGGGGATGATCTATTCGGACGGCTCCGGTAACTGGCCGGCGCTGCTCCTGATCGACCTCCTGATCCTGCTGGTGCTCAGCTATGCCTTGGGCAATGTGTTACTGCTGACATTGTGCAGTGTGTTGTTCTTCGTCTGGTTCGGTGGTCGCAGCGGATATGAGTCCGGCTGGGGCGCTTACTGGTTTGGCATGAACTATCCGCTGCGGTTTCTCGGTGCGGCGGCGGTGCTCGTGGCTGCAGGGGTTTTGCACCTGCGCTGTGAGGCCGGATTGCTTGCCCGCTACAACGGGTTTGCCAAGGTATGGATTTCCTGTGGCCTGTTTGTCGGCGAAATGTCCTTGTGGCTGTTGTCCCTGTTTGGCAGCTACGACTTGATCGACGGTCCGTGGCATCTTGCCGAGGAGGGTGAGTTGTTGATGTTCAACGTGCTTTGGGCACTGGTTAGCCTCGGCGTGTTGACGGTGGGACTGCGCCAGCGATTCGGCATGTTGGTGGGGTATGGCTCAACGTTTTTGATCATCCAGTTGTACACCCTGTTCTTTACTCAACTGGCCGAAAGCCTGGGTTGGCTGCTCAGCTTGCTGATCGCCGGCGGTAGTTTGCTGGTGCTGGTGATCTGGCTGGAGTCGCAGCGCCAGAAGCGTCGGGGGGTGATTTCAGAAGCTTGAGCCTGACCCAGACACCAAGGTTGGACGTATTACGGAGTGAACGCAGTGAGCATGTTCAGCGCCGATAGAAAATCAAACGAATGTCGCGGCGTCCACCGCGTGATAGACGTAGCGCTCATCAGTCATGCGTTTGATTTCTTCAAGATAATTGGAGTTCATCACGAATAGATGGGCCCCGTCAGGCAGTGCCAGCATGGCCTGCTCCGGCGATGAGACCCTGAGCCCGCTGAGGGGCAAGTAGCGGCCCTGCTTGGCGGGATTTATATCGATGACCTGATCCACTTCGACTCCGGCGCGCTGCAGGAACAGCGAATAGATCACGCCTTTGGAGGCTGCACCCCAGATGCCGACCGGCTTATCGGGGGATGCCTGGATAATACTCAGTGCTCGTTTGATGCTGAGCATGAAATCTGCTGGCATCTGTACCTCTGGCGCTGCTGGCAACGGTTTGCTGCGCAAGCTCCCTAAGTCAGCAACCACGTACAGGTATTGCCCGCCGAACAGATGCCCGGCTTCATGCACTGTGCTGAACAGGCGGTGGAAATCTTCGAGCCGGAAGTAGTTCACGTGCTCATAAAACACGTCGAACCAGGCCTTGTGCTCAAGAATCCAATCCATACAAGGCACTTCGATGTAGATCAAACCGCCGTCGTTGGCCTCGGCGATGGACTGCAGAAAAGTCATGGGGTCGGGAATATGTTCAAGCACGTGACGCAGGATGACGGCATCGGCAGCCAATCCAGCCTCACGAGTGAAAGGTGCCTTGACCACATACGGGCTTTGGCCCTCGTAAGCGGGGTCAATGCCAACAATGTCGAAACCGTGGTCACGCAGTTGCTCAAGGAAATATCCCTTGCCGCAGCCGACTTCGATCAGACTCATGTTACCCATATGCTTGCTGATGATCTGCTCGGCCGCGTCCAGGTGTGCCTTGAAGTATCCCGAGTGGGCTTGCTCGTTTTGATAGCCGCTGTCATAGCAGAGCTTTTGCGGGTCAAAGGCGTGGTTATAGATCAGGCCCGTGTCCATATCCTGGACCAGGATAAGATCTGCACTGACCGACGACCGCGCAGCATCAGCATCGGCAAAGGTACGGTTCTGCAACACTGGCAGCGCGCTGCTCCGATACAACTCCTTGTGCATGTTCAATTCCCAACAAAGGTTGGAGACGTCGCGCGCGATTCCATCGCTGTTGCACTGGCGGACTTCTCGGGTCGGCATATATGCACCGTTAGCTGCATCTTATGCCACAACACAAAATGACTGACAGTCTCAAGCGGACTTTCTTTTTGTCTGCAACACGACAACCATTCTTCTTCAGTGGCGCCCGTTGAGCCGGGCAGCGCCAGGCGCAATTCTTCCCTGTCCGATTGACAGACTCCCGACGGATCATTGTAATGACCGGCGTTTACGGACGGTGCAAGGGACCTGCCATGACCAAGACGTCATCTTCCGGCCGGGGCGATCTGCTCCGCGCGCTGATTTTTATTCCGCTGGGCCTGTGTCTCCTGTGCCTGACTGTGTGGCTGGTCGAAGATCGGCTGGGCTTTCTGGCTCAGGCGCAACGTGCGCAAGGGCATGTCAGCGCCCTGAACTCGGGCGGCAGTCACCCACAAATTGATTTCACCGATGCTACGGACAAGACGGTCAGCTACCCCGAAAGCGGGTTTATATTCGGCTACGCGGTGGGCGACTCAGTGACGGTGTTCTACAACGCGGAAGCGCCCTCCAGTACCGCGATCATTGAAGACCAGGGCGCGCTTTGGGGCGCGAGCCTGTTCTCGGGTCTGTTGGCAATCGTATTCATCGCAGGGGGCGGCTACCACGCAGCCGCATGGCTTCGTCGGCGCCGCATGACGCGGCCCATATAGGATATTCAAATGCAAATCCCGTTACCTGTGACTGTAAGTGACTGGCGCTACAAGACTGCCAGCGGCGGTGGATTGACCGTAGTGTTCGCGGCCGCCGCTGGCGGCGCACTGACCCTGACCGACCCCAAGGGGGTCGACCAGCAGTTTCGCTATGGCTCGGTTGGGGTCGGCCTGGGCGTCGGCGCGCGCCTGCCGCGGTTCGGCAAGGTCAACTTGCACGTGCGGGGCAAGAGCGTCGGTGCAGCGGGAGCAAGCGAAGATTTTCCGGCGTTCGGTCAGGTGCTGGTTGCAGACTCGATCGCTGCCCGCGGTCTGCTCCGTGAGGACTTCCTGGGGCCTTGCGTGTTCATTGAAGCGGGCGTGGGTCTGGTCGGTGGGGCCAGCGGCTCTGCCATGCTGTTCGGTCTGGACCCCGGGTTGCTGGCCATGGTCGCCGCCAGGATGACGCCGATGGGCAGCATTCTCCTGCCTCACGACAGCACGGTGCGCCTGCTGCGTTCGGCCAAAGGCGTGATTACCGCCGCAGGCCTTAACGTGGGGCTGCAGGCTGGAGGTGGCGCGACGATTTCTTTGGGCGGACTATTCTGATCATCAGCCCTCGGGCGCGCCATTTTCAGTTTGAACGGGGTGTCGGGATTCGGGGCAGCGGCTCAGAAAGTTTTAGCCTCTTATCAACTTTCAGAGCCGCTTGAGTCATCAAAACCTGAATTGCGCCACCAGCGCATTGAAGGACGTTGCCAGGCGCGACAGTTCCTGACTGGACGCGCTGGTCTGATTGGCGCCGGCCGAAGACTGGGTTGAAAGATCCTGGATATTAAGCAGGTTGCGATCGACCTCACGCGCTACTTGAGCCTGCTCCTCTGACGCAGAAGCAATGACCATATTTCGCTCGTTGATCTGCGCGACGCCGTTGGTGATTTTCTCAAGGGCCGTACCGGCGCTCTCAGCCAGCTTCTGGGTTCCATTCGCCATGGCCAGACTTTTACTCATGGCTTCTACCGCGCCATCGGCCCCTGATTGAACGGTTCCAATCATGCCTTCAATCTCAACAGTCGATGCCTGGGTGCGATGCGCCAGCGCCCTGACTTCGTCGGCTACCACCGCGAACCCGCGGCCTTGTTCGCCCGCTCGTGCGGCTTCGATTGCAGCGTTGAGGGCCAGCAGATTGGTCTGGTCTGCAATGCTTCGAATGACCTCAAGCACCTTGCTGATATCCCTGACGTTGGTCGCCAGCTCGGATACAGAGTCAGTGGATTTGGTGATTTCCCTGACCATCGTGCCAATACCCTTGACGGTATCGTTTACTTGCTCGCGACCATCAACCGCGTCTTGTGCTGCGGTTTTTGAGACCTCTGAGGTGGACACTGCGTTGCGTGCAACTTCTTCCACCGCTGCGGTCATCTGATTCACGGCGGTCGCTGCTTGCTGAATTTCACTGTCCTGGCGTATCAGGCTGCGGGTGCTTTCTTCTGTTACCGCACTCAACTCTTCGGCGGCTGACGCGAGTTGATCGGAAGCGCTGGCGATCTCACGAATAGTGGTTCTCAAGCTGCCCTGCATCAGGCTGATTGCCTTGAGGAGTTGCCCGGCTTCATCGGTACGGTCCGTGGAAATCGTCTCAGTCAAATCCCCCTTGGCGATGCGCTGTGCACTGTTTACCGCTTGCGCCAGTGGGCGAGTGATCATGCGGATAATCATGACGCCCAGGATAATTGCCACCAGGAAGGCAATGATAATTCCGCTGGACAGCAACAGCGTCGCAGTGGATTTGAGTTCCTTCGCTGCCTCAGAGCCTTCTTTGACTTGTCGTTTATTCGAGTCAATCATGACCTGAAGAAATTTTCGGGCACTGTTAAAGTCGCCTTCAGATAACTGGTTGAGCTGAGTGCGTGCCTCTACCAACTTACCTTGTTGCTGCAGATCAAATATCTTCTGAGTATTGGAGATATAGGACGGCATCACGTTGTCGTACTGATCCCCTGCAGCTTTCTCATCATCCTGCAACGGGGTATCTCGATACACCGCATAAACCTTTTGCGCTCGTTCCAGTTCCGCCGAAATACTGGAACGCATTTTCTCTGCTGTCGTGCTGTCTTTGGCATCCAGCAGTCGATAGAGGCCACGATTGTGAGTGGTCAGCGCGGACATCGTTTCGTTAGTATTGGCGACGGAGAGCAAGTTATTTGAAAATGTAGATTCCAGCGCGTCGGACAACTTGTTGACCGCACTCATGCCGAGCCCTCCCACCGCCAGGGTGATAACAGCACATGCACCAAAGGCAATCGCCAATTTTCCGGAAAAGTTGGCGTGTTTTAAAAAATTCATAAATGTCCTATAAGAGGGGAGGCCGGTACGCCAGCGTTTTGTCGAGGTTAAAAAACAATGAGTGTCGAGAAAACTTATGCGTTGCCCAATGGAAGTGCAAAAACGGGCCTATATTCGGTTGCGGTGAATAAGTGCCCTAATATGGTGCCAGCCTTGATCGCTGGATCAGTGCCGCATTACAAGATGAATAGGCTTCTCAAACGAAAGGCTCGAGCAGGTGCCGTCATTTTACCAAGTGTAGATGTCGGCGCGGTTTGGCATTCGTTACGGTGTGAGCATTCAAGGCACGTAGCTGGACATTTAATCCTTCTGTGGCGGACAGAAGTGCTGTGAGAGCATCCAGTACGTCAAGCTGTTGTACGATATCCAAGCCTTCAGCTCGCTCACTGATTTCGTCCAGCAGATATAGAATGTTGCTCGTCAGATCCTCACCCAACATAAGCCCGCCCCCGTTTCTCAAGAAATGCCTGTCCTGCCGAGCTATTCGTAATGTTTTATACAGTTCCGCCGCTCAAAAAATGCGCCAGGACAGTTAAAAAATATCGCGTCAGGTTTTTTGAGAAGCACTGAGATGTTTACCTTTTTAAAAGGTAAACTTACAGCGCTTGAACGGTGAGGATAAGAATTTCCCCTCTGAGGATAAGAAAACAAAGGCGTGATGCTTTATAAGATCAGGTGCCTGATATCATGCGATCCCTAATAGTACCGTCGGTGTGCACAAGGTCGAAACGGTGGAGGAGTATCATATTGATATCGTCATGAAATGATATTGCCAATGTCGTGACGGAGTTTTATTCGGGAGAATCTCATGGTCTGGCATTCTCAGTATGAAAGGCTCTAGAATCGCCGGTGGCCGGGCATGCGATGCAGAGGTCGCCACCCGCGCGGCGATAAAGGCGTTACTGGCCAGCCACAGGTAATAATGGATTATGGAAAATACGCAGGAAAAACCCATTCGACGATGAGCAGTTATGCAGTTTATTTCCTCTTCTTTGGCTCAAGCATTTGCTGAAGCCGTCTTTGCCTCAATCAACGACAGTGAAAGTGCACGGGAGCGTCCAGATCTTCAACTGTCAGGTATTGATCTCGAAGGACGCCAGGTTCCAGTAAAAGAGTTAAGCAAGTTATTTATGCTGGCGCAAAAGATGGGTGCCAGTGATGACATCGGACTTCTCGCTTACGACAACGCGCATCCAGGCAATCTGGATTTTCTGGGATACGCGATTATGTCGAGTTCGACAATAAGCGATGCCTTGAAATATATCGTGGATTTCCACTCTGTCGTGAGTTCGGGTTTTTGCATGTACCTGGACAGGCAGGGCAGTACCCTCAAGCTCATAGGCTTTGCGGAAAACTCCAGAGAGCCGGAGTTGCCGAGACCATTCATTGATGCGGCGGCGTCCATAACCCTTGGACTGCTTCACTGGTTGGCACCCCGTAAAAAAATCATGCCTTTATGTGCCGAGTTTACTTACGACGAGCCCAGCGATACTACGCAACTCAAAAAGCTGTTCGGGCCAAATTTGAAATTCAGGTCCGAGGTGAACGCGCTCACCTTCAAACGTGAGGATGGCGACTTGCCGATAGCCACCGGCAATGTGCTGCTTCAGGCTATCCATAATGATTATCTGGCGATGCAGCAGAACACGATCAACATCGACAATGTGAGCGCGCGCACCAAGAGCACAGTGCTTCAACACCTGAGCCAGAATCGCCCCGTGACCATCGAAGATATTGCGCACACCATGCAGTTGACGCCTTATCAACTCACCAAGGCGCTGGAACCGGAAGGGCAGAATGTCAAGAAGCTGATAGATCAGGTCAAGATGCAGCAGAGCCATCAACTGCTGACTACCAGTATTTTGTCGCTTAAACAAATCAGCTACAGGGTCGCGTTTAAAAATCAGAGTGCGTTTAATAAAGCCTGTGAACGATGGTTCGCAATGTCTCCTGGCCGGTATCGCGCCAGCAAGAGTCAGGACGAGGAGTGACCCTGGTTTACTCAGCCTTTGATTTAAAGCTGTAACTCTATCTACCGACTCATCGTCCGCTCATAAGCCGCCAGCACCACTCGTTCCGACTGCTCCAGATAAGCCCCGAGCATGGTAGAAGCCTCGTCTGCACGGCCTTCTTCAAGGCATCGCAGAATCGAGGCATTCATGTCGAGAAACGGCAAGTGCAACAGCTGCGGGTTATTGAGCAGTCCGAAAGCCAGTCTCAATTCAGCCGAGATCTGTCCGTAGAACACCACCAGACGAGGGCTGTCTGCCAGTTCGACAATGGCCCGGTGGAACATCATGTTGGCGGTGCCGACTGCTTTCCAGTCTTTGGCTTCCCGGGCCTGTATACCGGCCTCGACCGCTTCGCGCATGTGCAGCGTTCCGGGATGCAGTGGATAACCTTGCGCGATGGCTTTGCACTCGATGAAGCGCCGCACGCGGTAGATATCGATGATGGATGCCATGTCGGGTTCCGCAACCGTTACTCCACGGTTGGGTTCGTGCTTGAGCAGCCCTTCACGGGTCAGCACTCTGAAGGCTTCTCTCAGGGTATTGCGTGAGATATTCAGGCTTTCTGCCAGCGCAGCCTCGGAGAGACGTTGACCGGGGATTAATTCACCCTCGACCAGCATTCTTCGGACTTCCTGAGTAATGGACTCTCCCAGGGTGCGGTTGGGAAGAGCAGGCGCATCTTTCATAAGGGTTCCATGATGATAAAAGCCGCGCCGATATTCCATGAGACCTGACGGCGTGGCAAGGAAGAAGCTCGTTACGCGCTTCATTAAGTAGCATTCATGAGTGATCGCGTAACGAAGTGGTGCATATCGTCCACTCATGAATGATGGATTGTTCAACAATGTTTCGTTGTTAAACCTACACTTAAGCGGCATTTGTTGAGTGTTGGCACACACATTGCTCTGTTGGGAACATCTCTCACTGTAGGAATGATGCCGTGACACAGACCACTCAAGAGTTTACGAAAGCGCGGCGCGCCTCTCTGGTTGCCGCCATCTTCATGATGGCCACGTCTGCGATCGGGCCAGGCTTCCTGACCCAGACGGCCACGTTTACCGCTACCCTGGGTGCCGCGTTTGCGTTCGGTATTCTCGCCTCGATCCTGATCGACTTCGTTGTGCAATTGAACGTCTGGCGCATCGTCTCGCTGACCCGAATGCGCGCAGCGGATCTGGCCAACGCGGCGATTCCTGGCAGTGGCTATCTGCTGACGTTGCTGGTTCTGTGCGGTGGCCTGGTGTTCATGCTGGGTAACATTGCAGGCGCGGGCCTGGGTTTGAATGCCTTGACCGGTCTCGATCCCAAATGGGGAGGGGCGTTGAGTGCGTTGCTTGCCATCGGGATTTTCTCGTCGCATCGCGCAGGTATCGCCATGGACCGGATCATGATGGGCTTGGGCATCCTGAAAATCTGCCTGATCCTGTTCGCATGCTTCGCGACCCATCCGCCGTTGGGCGAGGCCCTGCGTCAATCGGTGTGGCCTGACTTCATCGACTTCGCCTCCATCACGACCATCGTCGGCGGCACGGTAGGCGGTTACATCACCTATGCAGGCGCTCACCGTCTGCTCGATCGCGGCACTGTTGGCGTTGAAAACCTTCAGGCGGTATCCCGCGCAGCACTGACCGGCATCCTGGTCACGGGGATCGCTCGTTACGTACTGTTTCTGGCTATCCTTGGGGTTGTGGCAAGTGGCGTCGTTATCGACGTGTCTGGCAAGGGCGCAAACCCTGCTGGCCAAGCGTTCCAAGCGGCGGCAGGCGATATCGGCATGATGATGTTCGGTCTGGTGTTGTGGGCCGCCGGTATCAGCAGTGTGATCGGCGCTTCTTATACGTCTATGTCGTTTATCACTGTGTTCTCCAAGAAGATCACCGAGCGCATGCGCAACCTGGCCACCGTGGTTTTCATCGTCATCTGCATGGCTGTGTATATGGTGCTGGGTAAGCCACCGGCTGCACTGCTGGTGTTCGCGGGCGGTTTCAACGGTCTGATCCTGCCGCTGGGCCTGAGCATCTTCATGTACGTGGGCTGGGCGCGCTCGGACCTGATGGGCGGCTACCACTACCCTCGCTGGTTGCTGGTGCTTGGCATCCTGACCTGCCTGCTGTCCTGGTTCATGGCCTACAAATCCGCGGGCGCCATCTTTGCCTTCATCGGCGCGGCCTGATTTAACGGAGATTACTGACATGCGTACGATTGACCTTAACAGCGACCTGGGAGAGAGCTTCGGCGCCTGGAGCATGGGCGACGATGCGGCGATTCTTGAAGTGGTCAGCAGTGCCAACGTGGCCTGTGGATTTCACGCGGGTGATCCGGCTGGAATACTGCGCACCCTAGAGGCGGCTGCCGCTCGTGGGGTTGCGGTCGGGGCTCATGTGGCCTACCCGGACCTTGTCGGGTTCGGGCGGCGCAACATGGACGTACCTGCCGAGCAACTGACTGCCGATGTGATTTATCAGATCGGCGCGCTTCAAGGCCTGGCCCGAAGCGCCGGTACTCAAGTGAGCTATGTGAAACCCCATGGCGCGCTCTACAACACCATTGCAGGCGATGCGAAGCAGGCGGCGGCCGTCATTCAGGCGATCCTGCGCATTGATCCGACGCTGAAACTGGTTTGTCTGGCCAATTCCAG
Source organism: Pseudomonas syringae group sp. J309-1 (assembly GCF_032582135.1). NCBI lineage: Bacteria > Pseudomonadati > Pseudomonadota > Gammaproteobacteria > Pseudomonadales > Pseudomonadaceae > Pseudomonas > Pseudomonas syringae group sp. J309-1. Next base: position 89,622 of record NZ_JAWHNU010000011.1, read on the forward strand.
CCTGCTGGGCTGGGCCCGTGATGCCGGTCTCTCCTGTGTCTCTGAAGCGTTCGCGGATCGTGCCTATACGAGCGCAGGTACGCTGGTATCCCGCTCGAAAGCCGGTGCGGTATTGCATGATCCCGAGTTGATCGCCCAGCGCATGCTGCGCCTGGTGCATGACGGCGTCATCGAAACTGAGAACGGCGATCTGATTCGCCTTGAGGCTGATTCGATCTGTGTGCATGGCGACAGTCCTGACGCTGTAGGCATCGCGCGCGCCCTGAGAAAGCATCTGCTTGAGGCAGATATCACCATTCGTGCATTCACCTGAGGCTGATCATGAACTCGATAAAAGAAGCCCGTGAAGCCGCCATTGCTGCCCGCGCTCTTTACCGCGAAGGCACTGTGTCACCCACAGCCGGGCACGCGCCCGGGATGACGCAAGCCAACATGATTTCGTTGCCCCGGGAATGGGCATATGACTTCCTGCTGTTCGCCCAGCGCAACCCGCAGGCCTGCCCGATCCTCGACGTGACCGAGCCGGGTAGCCACAGCACCTTTCTGGCCGATCAGGCCGACTTGCGCACCGACTTGCCGTTGTATCGGGTCTGGCGCGATGGGGAGCTGGCTGAAGAGGTGACTGATGTCCGTGATATCTGGGCGCAACACACCGATCTGGTGACCTTCCTCATCGGCTGCAGCTTCACGTTCGAAACCGATCTGTTGAATGCGGGCATCGACATCAGGCACATCAGCGAGCACTGCAACGTGCCGATGTATCGCACCAATCGTATCTGCCGACCCGCTGGCCGTCTGCAAGGCGAGATGGTGGTTTCGATGCGGCCCATCGCCGCCGACCGCGTTGCCGATGCCGTGAAAATCACTGCGCGCTATCCCGGCGTGCACGGTGCGCCCGTGCATGTCGGCGAGCCTGCGTTGCTGGGTATCAAGGACATTTCCTGTCCGGATTTCGGAGACGCAGTGACCATCAAGCCCGGCGAGATTCCAGTGTTCTGGGCCTGCGGTGTGACGCCTCAGGCCGTGGTCATGGCCTCTCGGGTGCCTTTTGCCGTGTCCCATGCGCCGGGCCATATGTTCATCACTGATGTCCCTGACGGCCATTACCACGTATAGGAGTTGATCATGCGTTTCTACCCGGCCAGCCTGGACGCGCTTCTGGTTGAATTGGAGAATCTGGACGAGACCCTCGCCCTGTTCGACTCCTTGCAGCAGGAGCCCATTTTTGGTGTACAGGAGCTCGTTCCGGCAGCCCGGACAGTGCTTGTGCATTTTCGTCCGAGCGCGATCAGCAGTCAGGCGTTGGCGGCGCAAATTGCTGTGCGCGACGTCCACGGCAAAGTTCGCGAGGCTGGCAAGCTGATCGACATCGCAGTGCATTACAACGGCGAGGATCTGGATGATGTCGCCCGCGAGCTCGGTATCAGTACCGAAGAAGTGATTCAGCGACATACCGGCAGCGATTACAAAGTGGCCTTCTGTGGTTTCGCCCCAGGTTTTGCTTACCTGAGCGGCGGCGCCGAGTTCGTGGTGCCGCGCCGCAGCACGCCGCGAACCCGCATTCCGGCCGGTGCGGTCGCGCTTGCAGGTGGCTTCAGCGGTATTTATCCACAGGCCAGCCCTGGTGGCTGGCAGATCATTGGTGTTACCGAAGCCAAAATGTGGGACCTGGAGCGCGATGAACCGGCGCTGCTTCAGCCGGGCTATCGCGTTCGCTTTCACGACGCCGGTCCGTTGGTGAACAAGACGGTTTCTGTGGCGGCACCGAACCGTGTGCAGGCGTCGCCGTTGACCGGGGATTATCTGGAAGTGGTTTCGCCGGGGCTGCAGACCTTGCTTCAGGATCTCGGACGTCCCGGGCGTGCGGGGCAGGGCGTATCGGCTTCGGGGGCGATGGATCGCGGCGCATTGCGTGCGGCCAACCGGGCAGTGGGTAACGATCCTGCCAATGCTTGTCTTGAAGTGCTGATGGGCGGCCTGACGTTTACCTGCCATGGCCAGGCCGTGGCGGCGGTTACGGGTGCAACGGCAGCGCTGGAAGTGCGTACTGCCGAAGGTCATCTGCTGCGCCCGGCGCTCTACGCGCCGTTTATGTTGCAGGACGGTGATCAGGTCAGCATCGGTTCGCTAACTGCCGGGCTGCGCAACTACGTGGCGGTTCGCGGTGGCTTTGCCCGTGAGCCCGTGTTGGGCAGTCTGTCCACCGACACCCTTGCTCATGTGGGGCCCGCTCCGTTGGTCTCGGGTGAGTGCCTGGCAATTCAGCAACGATCAGGTGGGGAGGCTGTGTCGGTGAGCGAGCAACAGGCATTCGATATGCCGAGCGCTGATCAGATCATTACCCTGGATGTGGTCATGGGCCCGCGCAGTGACTGGTTCACTGCCGACGCTCAAGCCTTGCTTGGCCAACAGACCTGGCGCGTGACGCCGCAATCGAACCGTATTGGTATTCGATTGGCGGGCGACACCGCACTGGAACGGACCATCACCGGCGAGCTGCCCAGCGAGGGCACCACCGTCGGCGCGATTCAGGTCCCGCCAAGTGGTCAGCCGGTGCTGTTTCTGGCGGACCACCCGCTGACGGGCGGCTACCCGGTCATCGCCGTTGTCGCGCCTTATCACCTGGACCTTGCTGGTCAGATTCCGGTCAACTCCCGCATTCGCTTCAACCCGCTGGGTGCTTTCGAGCCCGTGTGCCCGGCTCTTTCAGACGAGACTGATAACTCATGAAAAAGGTTCTGATTGCCAACCGTGGCGAAATTGCTGTCCGCATCGTACGCGCCTGCCGTGACTACGGGGTCGCCTCAGTGGCGGTGTATGCCGATGCCGATATCGACGCATTGCACGTGCGCCAGGCTGATGAGGCCTATGCGTTGCACGGTGAGCGAGGTGCCGATACCTACCTGAACATCGAGAAGCTGCTGGCCGTCGCTGCACGGGCCGGCGCTGACGCGGTTCACCCGGGGTATGGCTTTCTTTCGGAGCGGGCGGATTTTGCCCGCGCCGTGATTGATGCCGGTCTGACCTGGATCGGTCCTGATCCGAGCACCATCGACGCATTGGGTGACAAGGTGCAAGCGCGGCGTATTGCCCTGAAAGTCGGTGCACCTTTGGTGGCGGGGACTGAAGGTCCGGTGAAGGATGCCAGCGAAGTGGTCGCGTTTGCCGAGCAGTACGGACTGCCGATTGCGATCAAAGCGGCGTTCGGCGGCGGCGGGCGCGGTCTGAAAGTGGCGTGGAAGCTGGAAGAAGTCAGCGAGCTGTATGAGTCGGCGGTGCGTGAGGCGGTTACTGCATTCGGGCGTGGTGAATGCTTCCTGGAGCGCTTTCTGGACCGACCTCGGCACATCGAGGCGCAGATCATCGCCGATCGCCACGGTCGAGTCGTCGTCGTCGGCACGCGTGATTGCTCGCTGCAACGGCGCAATCAGAAGCTCATCGAAGAGGCGCCAGCACCTTATCTCGATGACGCCCTTCGCCAGCGTATCCATGACTCGGCGCGCAACATCTGCGCTGAGGCCGGTTATGTCGGCGCCGGTACTGTGGAGTTCCTGCTCAGCGCAGATGGCACCTTGTCGTTCCTTGAGGTGAATACCCGTCTGCAGGTCGAGCATCCGGTCACCGAAGAAACCAGCGGTATCGACCTGGTGATCGAGCAACTGCGGGTGGCTGATGGCTTGCCGCTGTCCTTTGAAGGCACGCCAACACCTCGCGGTCACAGCTTCGAATTTCGTATCAACGCTGAAGATGCCGGTAATGGTTTCCTGCCGACACCGGGCACCATCGAGCTGTTCCAGGCGCCTTCGGGTCCGGGTGTTCGCCTGGAGACCGGTGTCGAGCAAGGCTCGCGGGTGTCGCCTAACTTCGACTCAATGATTGCCAAGCTGATCGTCACCGGCGCGACTCGCGAACAGGCTATCCGTCGTGCGCGCCGTGCCCTTGCCGAGTTTCGTGTGGAAGGCGTAGCCACCGTGTTGCCTTTCCATCAAGCCGTGATGGCGCATGACGATTTTACGGCGCCCGATACGTTCGCCGTTCACACGCGCTGGATCGAGACTGACTTTGCTGAACACGTCACGATTGCGCCGCGCAGTGCTGCGTCGGCCGATCCAGGGGTGCTGCGCACGTTTGTCGAAATCGACGGCAAGCGCCATGAACTGGGCCTGCCCGCCGCGCTTTTGCGTGGGGTCAGCATGAACTCCGCAGAGCCTGCTCCTGAAGCGGTGGCTGTGGAAAAAGCCGACCCAGAGGCAGTCGTGACGTCGGTTGCGGGCAACCTGCACAGCTGGGTCGTCGAAGATGGCGAGTCGGTAGAGGCGGGGCAGGTCGTTGCGGTGATAGAAGCGATGAAAATGGAAACGTCGATTCTCGCGCCATGCGCCGGTCGGTTGCAGATCGGTGAGCAGCCGGGTGGTTATTTTGAGGCGAAGTTCAAGATCGGACGTATCAATACGGCGGTTTGACGTGGGGCGGGCTTTAGCCGGGAGGACGGTATTTCGGCGGAGAAGATGTGTTGGAGGTCCGGACATTCTCACGGCTTAATCCGCTTTCATCTTTTTCTGTAGGAGTCTCCCCGGTGCCCCTGACACCACGCTGTCTCGCAGCAAACAGAGGACATGTGGGACCGGATTTATCCGGGAAGGCGGCATTCCTGACGATAAAAATGCGGCGAATGTAATGGCCTCTTCCCGAATGAATTCGGTCCCACCGGTTCTTTGTGAATTCAGATAGTTACGTGTTGTTTGATGAGAGCCCCCCGGTGTCACTGACACTGCGCTGTCGCGCAGCAAACATTGGATCTGTAGGAGCGCACGAGCACCGCGAGGCCGCGATGGCGGTGTATCAGACAGGACGCAATCGCTGCCTCGCGATGCTCGTGAGCTCCTACAGAAAATCATTCCAGGTCAAGTGATTACATCTTGTTTGATAGGAGCTTACGAGCACCTACAGGTCCTGTGTTTGCTTCGCGACAGCGCTGTGTCAGGGCACAGAGCAATCTCCTGCCAGCCAGGGCTTATTGGCGTGATCCCGATGGTTTATATTGACCACTCTCCGATTCTGGAGCAGCAGACTTATCGGTTTTCGGGACACAAGAAATGCGGACGTTTTTTCTGGGCTGGACAGCGCAATACGAGCGGCGATTCATTAACTACCTGGCCGCTCGTTACGAAGTGCGCAGACTGGAAGTGCCCAAGCTGATCAAGCGTACACATCGTCTGGTCACGCGCAATCGCCGGTCTGGTGGTGTGCAAGACAGAATGGTGCCGTGGCTGGGTCGTTTGTACTGCGCGATCAAAGGGTTTCGGAACACCGATATTCTGGTCTGCAACGAGGGCCAGATTCAGCGCAACGTATTGCCCTCTATCGTGCATGCGTTTCCGGGGCACAAGGTGCTGATGGTTCGGGATCTGGTCGATGAGGCTTTTGTTCACGCGATGAGTCCGTTCTTTGATCGAATCTATAGCTTCGATCAGGCCCAGTGTGATCGTCTGGGCATGCAGCATCTGAATCAGTTCTTCCCGTTGGGCTTCGATGAAATAGCCGCGCCAGTCGCAGTCTCCGGCGACGCGGCTACCGGCCAGCGGTGTTTCTTTCTGGGCCGTGACAAGGGCCGTTCCGCCTTGCTTGATCAGCTCGCCAGTGTGTTGGAGCAACACGGATGCGAGGTGGATTTCCACATTGTGCGGGACAGCACCTCTACGCCAACGACGCGTTTTCACACTGACGCACTGCTGGATTACGAAGCCAATCTTGAGCTATCGCTCGCTGCTGACGTGTTGGTCGAGATCAATCAGCCCGGTCAGTCCGGATTCACGCTGCGAACCCTGGAAGCGGCTTATTTCGGCAAAAAGCTGATCACCAATAATGCCTCGGTGAAAGAAACAGCCCTGTTTCACCCTGCCAATATCTTTGTCTTCGATGCACAGTCGTCCTGGGATACGACAGCGTTGGGCGAGTTTTTGAAAACACCCTACGAACCCCTTTCGAAGGAAACGCTTTACGCGTACTCACCCGATTACATGATCGAGCGTTTGATGAAGGAGACCGGTCGCCCTTAGGTCTTCAGGTATTAAGTCACCAACGCGATCGGCAACCCAAAGCGCTGCCATCAGGCCAAGCGCTTACTGTGATGGCTGCAACGGCTGAAACTCGCCTCGTTCAAGGTTCTGCACCTGATTCCCCATGGAATCTGTGGCGTTAAGGTCTGCGCCTTTGGCGGCGAGGGAGTCGAGGATGTCTTTGCGGTGGAACAGGGCGGCGTACATCGCTGCGGTCTGGCCAGCGTTGTTGCGTTGGTCTGGCGCGCAATTGGCGGCAACCAGTTGGTGCGCGATGCTCAGTTCACCCTTGAAGATGGCACCCATCAGCGCGGTGTTGCCTCTGAGGTCCTTGGCGCAAGGGTCTGCACCTGCATTCAGAAGTTGCGTCACCGTTTCCTGGTGGCCGTGATAGGCCGCGAGGATCAGTGCGGTGTAACCCTTTTCGTCCTGAACGTTCAGGTCAAATTTAGCGTTGATGAATTCGTTGAGCATGTCCTGTCGGCCGTCACGTGCGGCCTGGAAAAACAGCGCACGTAATTGTGCCTGAGTGTCGGTGGTAGTTGCTTCGTTTGTTGCTTCGGTCGTGGCGGCACTGGCAGTGCCGGCGGTGAGGCACAGCAGCAACGCGAACAGGGTTCTGCGCATGGTGGAATCCTCTGGAAGGCCCGGCTCGCTCCAGCCAGATCGCTGAAGCGAGCGAGGTGTTGATCAGTCCTTCAGTGCGGCAGCGAGTTGCTTGACCTTGTCGAGGTCGCCTTTGGCAACTTTGGTCACGCCAGTGCCGTATTCCGGATCAGCCTTGTAGAGGAACGAAAGCATGATGTCTTTGCTTTCGGTATCGGTGGTGGCCAGCGACTCACCAAAGCTTTGGATCAAGTCCTGCTGGTCTTTTTTGCTGTACGAACGATACAAGTCGCCCGCTTGCTTGAAGTTCTGCTCGCGCTGAATCTTCGCTTGTTGCGTGGTGCCTGACAGCGGCAGCTGGCTGTAGCGAGCGGCCTCAACAGCAGGGCGCGGGTTGAGGCGGCTTGGCTCGTAGTTGACGCCGGTTGTGGTGTTGCCGCTGTTCAGCGAACCGTCCTGATTGCCGTTGTTGACCTTAACCTTTGGCGCGTTGATCGGCAGGCTGAAGACGTTCGTGCCGACGCGGTAGAGCTGAGTATCTGCATAGGAGAACACGCGGCCCTGCAGCAGGCGGTCTTCCGAAGGCTCAATGCCTGGCACGACGTTGGCTGGAGCCATCGCGACCTGTTCGGTTTCCTGGAAGAAGTTATCCACATTCTTGTTCAGAACCATCTGGCCAATTTTGCGTTCTGGAACGTCCGGCCAGATTTTGGTGGCATCCAGTGGGTCAAAATCAAACTTGGCCAGGTCTTCAGGTTTGATCACCTGAACGTAGAGGTCCCATTTCGGGAAATCCCCTTTCTTGATCGCATCCACCAGATCATTGGTGAGGTGGCTGTAATCTTTGGACTGGACTTCGGCAACCTGTTTTGGATCAAGGTTTTTCAGGCCTTGCAGGCTTTTCCAGTGAAACTTCACGTAGTTCACTTCGCCTTTGGCATTCACCAGTTTGTAAGCGTGAACGCCGTTGCCATCCATGGTGCGATAGCTGGCGGGAGTGCCTTCGTTGGAGTACAGCAAGGTCAGAGTGCGAGTAGCTTCCGGCACGTGGGAGAAGAAATCGAAACGGCGCGAGTCGTCATCCAGGTTGGTGCGCGGGTCAGGTTTGAACGCATGCACCATGTCCGGGAACTTGATGGCATCACGAATGAAGAACGTCGGGAAGTTGTTGCCGACCAGGTCCCAGTTGCCGTCTGCGGTGTAGAACTTGGTTGCAAAACCGCGCGGGTCACGCAGGGTTTCCGGCGAGTGATTGCCGTGTACCACCGAGGAGAACCGCACGAAAACCGGCGTGTGTTCACCTTTGCTGAAGACTTTGGCTTTGCTCAGGTCAGAAGCACCTTCTGACGCAACGAACTCCCCGTGGACACCAGTGCCGCGCGCGTGCACGACGCGCTCAGGGATGCGTTCGCGATCAAAGCGCTGGAGTTTTTGCAGCAGTTGTACGTCCTGCAACAGGACCGGGCCAGTCGCGCCGGCGGTTTGGGAGTTCTGATTGTCGCCAACGGGGGCGCCATTATCACGGGTCAGGTTGTCAGCGTAGGCTGCGGAGCTTGCCATCAGGCTTGCTCCGATCAGACTCACTGCGACGTGGAAGCGAGGTATGGGCATCACAGGTCTCTCTCTGTTTTTGGTTGTTCTGAGAGCCTTAGCGTAAAGACGAGTCTTGCCGTTCATGAATTGTTTAAAGCTATGTCCTTGATAAATTTGGACATTTGAACTTAATTCGGATTTGGTGATCGTTTCGGAATTTCAACAGGTTACGGCTTCGGAATGGCAGCCGTCTGTTGCATGAGAGGAGAGGTATGACGTGCGAATCCGAGCCACTTCGCCGCTCTTGATCATTGCTTGAATTGCTTTATTTATACCCGGAAGCAGGGTCACAAGTTCCGGCTGTAGCTTGATGCTGATCGCAGAATCGCTGAGGCTCGCGCCGCGCTCGAAAAGATTCGGGTCCATGCCTTGTTCTGCGACGAGGTAATCGAACAGGTCATCGACCATTGCGATGGCGTCAACGCGTCTTGCCAGTAGCAGTTTAAGCAGCGCAGGGTCTTCCGAGGTTTCCAGTTCCACCAGGTTTTTGTCCGCAAAGGACGGGTCCATGGTCAGGTAGGTGTAGCCCCGGACGGTGCCGATAGTCAGGCCGCGCAACTTATCCACAGGGACTTTGGCGGCGGGGCTCCCTTTGAGCACGTAGAGATGTTCCTTGACGCGCAGGTAGGGTTCGGAAAACACAAAATGTTGAAGTTCTTCGGGGCTGTTCCACTGCACCGAGTCGGCGTAGTTCATATCAAGTTCGTCCCTGCCGAGCATGGCTTGCAGCCGATTGACCGGGTAAGAAACGAACTGCGCCTCGATATTGGCTTGCTGCAGAACGCGGCGGACGATGTCGGTGGATATGCCGCGCAGATTGCCTTGCTTGTCTTCATAGCTGAATGGCCGCCATTGGGTGCCTCCAGCCTGGTAAACCTCTGCGTGCGCTGCATTGGTCAGGACTAACGCCGTCAGTAATATTCCATGACACAGGTTGCGTAAAAACATGCTCGACTCTGCCTCCGTGCAAAATGGCCTGAGCCCAAGTTAGCAGCCAAACGTGGCGGTCACGTGAAGATTTTCGCAACACGCAAAAAAGCCCGCGCTGATAAGGGGCAGGCGGGCTGGTTTTGCACAGGCGGCTATTGAGAAATCTGCTTGTTCAGCTCCGGCAGAACAAAGTTTTTCACGATGTATAGCGAGCCTTCTTCACTGAGGTGCCCGGAGTCGATTTGCAGCAGCGAGTCATCCTGCAGCCGCGCCAGACAGGCGTTGGCGATACAGAGTTTGTCGATCAGCGATACAAAGTCGATCGCCTCAGGATCAATCTGGCTGTGGGTTGCCCGGTCAGCGGCCATGACGCTCTGATCCAGCGCCGGGTCGCTAATGTGCGATTCGTTCTGCTTCCAGTGCCGGTTGGCGATCACGCTTGGCAGGGAAGGGCTCCATTGCGGTAACGGGCCCAGCAGGACGATGTGTTTGACCCCGTAACGCTTGAGGCGAGTGGCGATGTCGTTCCAGCGGGTTTTGTCGTGCTGATCCTTCTGGGCGATCACCACGACATCCGGGCGCAGCTCGCGAATACTTTGCAGCGCGGTCCGGTTGGAATAGTTGCAGGTCAGGCGTGGCGCGGTGGCGCGTCCATTGTCCTGAGTCAGGCTGGGTTTGCAGCCGGCCGAAGCGACCTGATAGAACGGTGTGTCGTGTGCCAGTAAGGTTCTTAAACCCAGGGACAACGCCTGGGCATGAGAGTCGCCCCACAGAAAGACGCCACCGCGCCCGCGCTTCTCCGTGCAAGACGGATCAATGGCGGACAGGCCGCGTTCGGTGAATGCAGAAAAGGCGTCGCATTTGAGCCAGTAGGTTTCATACAGATTTTTCTGCCGATTGGCGTAATCCTGAACAAAGCGCGCCTTGTCGGAAATGCTCACCGAGCGCAGCGCCGAAACCGCACCTTCCGTAGCATTTACCGCCCCTGCGGCGACAAATACCGAGCCGATCAACGCGCTGACAGTGGCGAACCTCCAGCGCCGTTTTCCGAAAACTGCTGAGGGGGATTTTTCAATCAGATGATAAGACGCCATGCCCAGGCCAAAGGCGCAGAGTATGCCCAGCACCAGGCTGGACGTTTCGCCCAGATAACCCGAGTAACTCATGAACACCACCACCGGCCAGTGCCAGAGGTACAGCGAATAAGATAGTTTGCCGGTCCATTGTGAGAATCGGTTGGCGGTCAGGAACGAGTCTTGTCGCGCTGCAATGATCACGGCCAGGGTACCCAGCACCGGTAGCAACGCCAGATAACCTGGCCATACGTCCTTCTCGGAGAGGGCAAGGAAACTCGCCAGCATCAGCCCCAGCCCTACGCGCTCCAGAGCGCGTTGATGCGACGTCTGGAGCTTGATGGGGAACGCACACGCGGCCGCGCCGACCAGCAGCTCCCAGGCGCGTGTCGGCAGCAGATAGAACGACGGCTCCGGCCATTTGAATGACGCGAAGACACAAAAGCCAAACCCGCCCAGACAGGCGATCAGGATCAGCCAGCGCAGACGGTGCAAGGCAATCACTCGGCTCAACGCCAGCAATACCAGCGGGTAGATCATGTAGAACTGCCACTCCACCGACAGCGACCATGTGTGCAGTAACCATTTCTCGTGGGCGCCCGGAGTGAAGTATCCGGCTTCGAACCAGTAAATGAAGTTCGATACGAAACCCAGGCTGGCAGCGATGTGTTTTCCCAGTTCGCTGTAGTCCTGCGGCAGCAGGTAGAACCAGCCCGCCAACAGGAGCACGAAGCACAGCGCCGCAAGCGCCGGGACTATCCGTCGGGCTCGGGATGCATAGAACGTCAGCAGGCCGAAGTTTCCCGCATGCAGGCTGCGCAGGATGATGCCCGTGATCAGGTAGCCGGAGATCACGAAGAAGATATCCACACCCGCAAACCCGCCGGGTAACCAGTCGGGATTGAAGTGGTAAAGCAGCACGGCGATCACCGCGATGGCGCGCAGTCCATTGATGTCTTTTCTGAAGTCCATTGCGTTACGTCATCCGGTCTGGGGGCAGGACGTGAGATCAGGGGCGTTGGGGCGCTACTGTCTCGGAGTTCAGGCTGATGATTTTCGGAAAGCGGGTGAGGGTGACGGGAACAGCACAACTGCCGTCCTGACAGTGCCAGAAGGCCTCGCCGGATACTTGCCCTTTGGCCGAGTCCGCCGTGTCGACGAACATGACCGGGCCTCTCAGTGGGCGCTGGGTGGTGATCTGCTCCAGGCGTGGCCCGCCGACATTCCAGGCGGCAATGACATGTTCATCACCCCTGTCGAAGTGCAGTTGGTAGGCGTCGGCAGATTGAGTGCTGGCCTGCGCGTCCCAGGTGAAATGCCTGATCACGTCGGCGATGGCTTTGACCATCCCATAAGCTGGCTTGGGCGACAGGTCCTGATTGAGCAGGCCGAAGTTATGCTCTTGGTCGGTTCTGTCTGGCCCGTCGTTGATCAGGTCATACCACCAAAGGCCTTTGATGTTCGGGACGGTGCGGGTGAAAAACAGAATCTGCGCCAAATATGCCGCCTGGGTTTGTTGGGTATTCCCGCATGGACCCTTATGGCTGGGCCAGGCCATTTCCGTGATGTAGATCGGCACGATGCGCCCGGCCCTGGTGCGAACGTGTTGTTCATAATCGCGCAGCCATTGCACCCAGCTTTCCGGGTTGTTGCGCCCGTCGGCGGCGCAGTGGGCATAAGGATGAATCGATAACCCGTCAACGAGGTCGAGCATGCCTGCGTCGATCAGCCGATCAGCGAAGCCACCGTCCATGCCTTCCGGTGTCACCGAGCCCGCCAGGATTTTGGCCGGAGTGCCGTTTACCTGAGTGGTGTTCTTGCGGATCACCGGTACGGCTTCACGGACCAGCGTGGCGTAATCCGCACTGAGTTGCGGGTCTTTGGGGGCTTCAAGGTCCCACTCGTTCCAGATCTCGTAGAAATCGACTTTGTTGCCCAATTGACCGGTGACGTAATTCACGTAGGTCAAGTACCCCGCCTTGACCGTCGGCGTGCGCGGTTTGGCGTTGTCATGAAAGGCCGTGCTGTAGTCCAGAATCGTCAGCCTGTTCAGATTCAATCGGGTCGCCGTGCTCAGGTAGTCCCGCCACGGCGCGATGATGCGCCACTGATTGGGCTTAGGCTCTGCGGTCGACCAGAAAACGTCGTCTTTGACGGCGCTGAATCCAGCCTTGGCAGCCAGTTCCAATGCGGGCTTCGACGAGGCGTCGAAGTTCATCAGGTGGGTGCTGATGCCCAGAATAAAAGCCTCTTGGGCCTGCAGCGCAGTGCAGGTCAGCCAGGTCATACAGGCCAGTGCGGCGGCAAATCCTTTGCCCGCCATGGTCAGTGCACCGTCGGTGAGGGCGACAGGTAAAACTCCTGCAGTCTGGGGGTTCGTCGACTATCGAGCAGTTTGTCAGACAGTGCATGACCTATCGCCAGGCCCAGGAACAGATTGGCAACGGTCACTTCAAACATGTCGGTGGTCCAGCCGATCATGCAGCAGCAGAAGGTGATCGCCAGCAATGCTCTACCGACATGGCTGTCGTCATCGGTCAGCTTGAAAAACAAGGGAATCTGCATCAGGTACAGCAGCACGCCGCCCAGCCCGAGCATCGCCCACAGGTACATGGCGCTGCTGTCCGAACCGGCCAGCATCTCGCCACCGGGAACGGGGAACATTGAAGCGGCGCCACCGAACATGCCGAAGCCTGCACCGGTGAGGCTCCAGCCTTCTTTGCTGACGGCGTAAGCGACATTGGGCCAAGTGTTGATCAAGCGGTCATACAAGGTGCCCAGTGCCGAGTTGCTACTGCTGATGGTGTGCAGATCAAAGTCATAGAGCATGCCCAGCACCGGCAGCAGCATCCCCGCAAATACCGTCATGACGCAGGCAATTCGCGTCGTCCAGCGCATGCGGCTGATCAGCAATAACACCAGGGTCAACGCGAAGGCTGCGGCGGGCGCTTTGCTGGTGGTCAAGACGATGGCGTACAGCGCCACCGGGCTCAACAGCAGCCACAGAAGCCGTGAGCGCAGCAGCATGAGCAGGTATAGCGTGTAGATGGCGATCAGGATCGACAGGATGTTGGATACCCGTGCGAACCCGGCGATGCGGTCTTCGGTATCCGTAGTCCATGAGGTGTTAGCGCTCAGTTCGGCGTCGCCGATGCTGTAGCTGTAGCCCTTCCACGGCACCGAGGTGAATTTGTCCAGCGCTATGCCCACCAGCGATGCCCCCAGACACAGGCCAATCACCCATAAAAACAATCTGCGTCGATGGACCAGATGTTCGCTGCAGACCATCCCGAACAGCAGCGGACTGATGCCAAACAAAGCGAAAGCCACATTGTTCAAGCTGGCCCCGTGCAGCATTGCCAGTACGCTGGAAACCACCAACAGCAGCAAGCTCAGCCAGACCACCCTTCCGGCTTTGTAATCACCCAGCTCCAGGGCAAACATCACCAGGCAGGCAATTTTCGGCACATATAAAAGGGGTCCGATGCCGGCCTTGTCGAAGTAAAAGCGCAGCGCACCGGAAAAGGTCTCGATCAGAATCAGGCTGATGGCAATCCATACCACTGCCGTCGATTTGTTGAAGGCCAGAATCGACGAGCGAGCGTCGCAGCCTTTCGCAGAGTTCAACATCATGTTTTCTGCCTCGGGAATGCTGATTGAGAATTGGGTTGCCACGTAAGAAGCTTGCGAACACCGGCCCGTGGGAGCGAATTCATTCGCGAAAGGGTAGTGCCAGGCACAGCTGCTTTTCAGGTCGGGCCCCTTCGCGAATGAATTCGCTCCCACGGGAAATCGCATTTCAATTCAGTGGGGATGCAGTAGTTAAAGGGAGAGCACTTGGGGAAAAGCATCATCCACGCTACCGCTTATCAACCATGGGGAATGGTCAACGCGACAGGAAAACAGGGAGGGGGAAATCAGAAAGGACAGGGGCTATATCAGCCTGAGTTCGCAGAACTGTCAATCAATTCGTCAATATTTGAGCGCGATCCGACAGGCAGGTGTTTTAACCATCGGTAACGTAATGAATTTAATGGACATTAAATATTGGCGTATTCGCCGATCGTGATGCGGAGGTGCATGCAGCATTGCTGCAATGCACCTCTTCATCAGTTCAGGCTACGCCGGGTACTTACGCTTGTCAGGCGCGGGCGGGAAATACTGGTACAGCCAGGTTTCGCTGAGCGTTCGGTCCTGAGTCTTGATGTACATACGCATCTGCACAGGTTCGACCGAGTCGCTGTCTGGCAGCCAGTCGAAAATGATCCGATAGCCTTTGATGTCCGGCAGCACGAGGATGTTGAATTCCTGCAGCTTGCCGTGCGAGACGGTCACGATAGGCTCGATAGCGGTGCCTTCCGGCAGGTTTTCCAGGCCGCCGCCGTTGAAGTCCACTGCAAAACGTCGCGCCCAGAACTTCGGGTAATGCTCGCCGGGTGCCCAGCCCTCGGTGAAACCGCCCATGCCGGAACGCGTGGCATGCACTTGCGCCAGTGGCGTGCGCACAGGTGGCAGCGGTGCCCAATACAGCTTGTAGCCGTAATTGACCGATTGCCCGGCTTTGATTTTGTCCTTCGGCGTCCAGAACACTACGATGTTGTCCATGGTCTCGCCGGTGGTGACGATTTCCACCAGATTGACCGCGCCTTCGCCCCACTGCGTCGTGGGTTCTACCCACAGGCTTGGACGGCGGTGATACCAGTCAACGGTGTCCTGATAGCTGGCAAATTCGTGGTCGGTCTGCACCAGGCCAAACCCTTTCGGGTCTTTGTCAGCAAAGGCATTGAATTGCAGGCTGGGCGGATTGTTCAGCGGGCGGCAGATCCACTCGCCATTACCACGCCACATGGCCAGGCGATCCGAGTCATGGATTTGCGGGTGAATCGTGTCGCACATCCGGCGCTCGTGAGTACCGCAACTGAACATGCTGGTCATCGGCGAGATGCCCATCTGGTCAATGTCAGTGCGCGCGTTGATGTTCGCATCGATCTCCATGACCACCTGGCCGGACTGGCAATCGATATCAAAACGGTAGGCACCCGTGCAGCTCGGTGAGTCCAGCAGCGCGTAGACCACAAAACGCGTGGCGTTCTTGTCCGGAGTTTCGAACCAGAACTTGGTGAAGTCTGGGAATTCTTCCTGGCGCTTGGCGTAGGTATCAATGGCCAGGCCGCGTGCTGACAGGCCGTATTGCCTGTTGCTGTCCACTGCGCGGAAATAGCTGGCACCGAGGAACGACACAACGTCGTTGATGGCGATTTCGGGTGCCTTGAACAGCTTGAAGCCAGCAAAACCCAGGTCACCTTTGACCAGCGATTTGTCGATGCCGCTGGACTCGTAGTTGAACAGTTCGTGGCGGAAATGCACTTCCCGGGACTCTTTGGTCTTCGGGTTGACGCTGTACATGCGCACCGGCGTTTTAAAGCCCATGCCGACGTGGAAGAAATGCACGTCCAGTTGGCCATGAAGCTCGTTCCACAAGGAGTGGCCAGCGTCGTATTTGATCGCGTTGAACTGTTGCGGTGTCATGTTTGCCAGTACAGGAGGCAGTACTTGCTTGTTGCTGACGTAACCCCGACCAGCCAATTGCTTGGCATGGGCTTTCAGTGCATCGAAGTCGAAGTGTTCGATTTCGCCGTCGGCCGTGGCGGCCATCGCGCGTGCAGCAAAAAGCCCTGAGGCCGGAACGCTGCTATAGGCTGCCAGCGCCATGGATGCTTTCAGGAGAGTCCTGCGATTCATAAGGTGAAGCCCCTAACGAGTACTGTGCATCCTGCACAAGAAAATTTGCGCGCTACGACTCCTTGCTGAACGCCAAAGTACCGACAACAGATAACAAACACAGCATCTGGTTCGAAAAAAACATAAATAATTACGATTTAGATGTGCCGGAATTGTTTCTGGATGGCGCATTCCTCCTGTGGGAGCCGGGCTTGCCCGCGATAAAGACACCGCAGATATCTGACCCATCGCATCAAGCCCATCGCGGGCAAGCCCAGCTCCCACAGGTTTTGCGTAAATCCGTCGGACCGGCTTCAGCCGGGAAAGCGTCGAAACATTCGCTAAACGTCCTTTGCCAGAAATCCCGCTTCCCCGGTTGAAGCCGGTCCCAGGTCATCAGTTCCTCCTGTGGGAGCCGGGCTTGCCCGCGATAAGGACACCGCGGATATCTGACCCATCGCATCAAGCCCATCGCGGGCAAGCCCAGCTCCCACAGGGGCATGCGTATCACCAGACTACGACTGCGTAGGCAACCCGATTACGCTCATCGCCGCCTGGCGCAGGGCTTCGGAGCGGGTAGGGTGGGCGTGGCTGATCAGCCCGATGTCTTCGGACGATGCAGCGAACTCCATGGCGACACAGAACTCGGCGATCATTTCGCTAACGCTTGGCCCCACAAGATGCACGCCGAGAATTTCGTCGGTGCGTTCATCGGCCAGGACTTTCGCGAAGCCATCCGTTTCGTGGTTGACCTTGGAGCGGCTGTTGGCGCTGAACGGGAACTTGCCGATCTTGTAAGCGCGGCCATCCGCCTTGAGCTGTTCTTCGGTCTTGCCGACGCTGGCCAGCTCCGGGCGGGTATAGATCACGTTGGGGATCAGGTTGTAATTCACTTCACCGGCCTTGCCGACGATACGCTCCAGACACACCGTTGCTTCGTCTTCGGCCTTGTGCGCGAGCATCGGGCCTGAGGTGACGTCGCCGATTACCCAGACATGCTCGGCAGCGGTTCGATGGCCTTTGTTTTCAAGCATGCCGCGCTTGTCGACCTCAAGGCCGACCGTCTCCAGTCCCAGGCCTTTGGTGAAAGGCCGTCGACCAATAGAGACCAGCACGTAATCGGCTTCGATCAGCTCGGCGTCGCCACCGGCAGCGGGCTCAACGCTGAGATTCACGCCATGATCCGTCGTGGTTGCGGTCGTGACCTTTGAGCTGAGCTTGAAGGTAATGCCCTGCCGCGACAGTGAACGTTGCAGTGTCTTGCCCGCTTCCAGATCCGTGCCGTGGGCAACGTGATCAAGATATTCCACCACCGTGACTTTCGCGCCGAGACGTCGCCACACTGATCCCAGCTCCAGGCCGATGACCCCCGCGCCTATCACGACCAGATGCCTGGGCACTTCAGCCAGAGACAGCGCGCCGGTGGAGTCCAGAATGCGCTTGTTGTCGATCTCTACACCGGGCAGCGGTGTTGGCTCGGACCCGGTGGCGATGATGATGTCCCTGGCTTGCAGCTCGGTTTCCACGCCCTGTGTATCGGTCACGATCACTTTGCCCGGACCTGCAATGCGCCCCCAGCCTCTGATCCATTCTGCCTTGTACTTGCGAAACAGAAACTCGATGCCCTTGGTCAGGGCCGCCACGCTGTCGCCTTTCTGTTTCATCATCTGCGCAAGATTGAGCGTAGGTGTGACCTCGATACCGAGCTTGGCGAACTCCTCGCCCGCGGCCGACTCGTACAGCTCCGACGCATGCAGCAGTGCCTTGGAAGGAATGCAGCCAACGTTCAGGCATGTGCCACCCAACGTCTCACGGCCCTCGACGCAAGCCACGCTCAGCCCCAACTGACCGGCCCGAATGGCTGCGTTATAGCCGCCCGGACCGCCCCCGATAATCACAACGTCATAACTGCTCATAGCCTTTGCTCCTGAGTCGAGATGCGGGAAGTAAAGCCCAGAAGATAGCGGGCCATTAAATTATGGTTGTAATGTTTAGGGGGGTAAGCGTCAAGCGGCAGCTTTTTTGTAGGCGCAGCTCCCGGCCGTCGCGCAGCAATAAACGGATCTGTAGGAGCGCACGAGCACCGCGAGGCCGCGATAGCGGTGTATCAGACAGGCCGCCATCGCTGCCTGGCGGTGCTCGTGAGCTCCTACAGAAAAGCATTAAAAATCAGTTGGTTGCCAGACATGCCACGTCAGGTCCACCAGTACCGCACGAGGTGGAAGAAGATCGGCGCTGCAAAACACACGGAGTCGAGGCGATCGAGCATGCCGCCGTGACCTTCGATCATGTGACCCCAGTCCTTGACGCCACGGTCGCGCTTGATCGCGGACATGACGATGCCACCGGCAAAACCCAACAAGTTGATCAGCAGCGCGATCAGAATCGACTGCCACGGGTTGAATGGAGTAATCCAGAACAATGCTCCGCCAATCAGCGAGGCAAGTGCTATGCCTCCGACAAAACCTTCAACGGTCTTGGAGGGCGACAGATTGGGCGCAATCTTGCGCTTACCGAAGAGCTTGCCGCAGACGTACTGCAACACATCCGACAGTTGCACCACGATCACCAGCCAGGCGATCAGCAACAGATTACGGCCTTCGTACCCGGCGATATCCAGCGTTAGCAGGGCAGGAACGTAGGACACGCAGAACACTGCGATCATCAGCCCCCACTGGACCTTCGATGCACGCTCGAGGAAATGTTTGCTGTCACCCCCCAGCGAGGCAAGGATCGGCAACAGCAAGAACACGTAAACCGGAATAAAGATCGAGAACAGCCCGTACCAATCCATCCAGATCAGGATGTATTGCAATGGCAAGGCTACGTAGAAAGCTGCCACTAAGGCCGGGTAGTCGCTTTTGCGGGTCGGCGTCAGGGTCAGGAACTCCCTCAGGGCATAGAACGACACCGCGTAGAACAGCAGGATGACAGCGGTGTATCCCAGCGAAAAGGCGATGCCGATGACGATCACCATCACCCACCACGCGTTGATCCGCGCGTTCAGGTTGTCGATGACCGAATTAGGGCCGCCAGCCTTGCGTTTGAGGATGTAGCCGATCAACGAGGCCAGCAGCAGAATCGCGCCAATCCCCATGAACAACATTTGGGTCTGCTTATCCATCAAAGCTGCTCCGGAGCCAAGGCCAGCAGCGCTTCACGGCTGCGCGACAGAAACTGTTCTTTGCTTTCTTCACTGCCCAACTGCAATGGCGCGCCGAAACTGGTGGTACACAACAACGGCAGTGGCAGTATTCGCCCTTTTGGCATTACACGATTGAGGTTGGCGATCCACACTGGCACCAGTTCAGCCTGTGGGTAACTTTTAGCCAAGTGGTACAAGCCACTTTTGAACGGCAGCAAACCCTCTTCAGGGTTGCGGGTGCCCTCCGGAAAGATGATCAGCGAATCACCGTTTTCCAGCGCTTCCAGCATGGGCTGTAACGGGTTGCTGTCCGGTGTCTTGCGCTGCCGGTCCACCAGCACGCCATTGAACACACCGTTGATGATGTAGCGGCGCAGCGGACTGCTCTGCCAGTAATCCGCGCCCGCAACGGGGCGAGTCAACTTGCGCAGCGCTGGAGGCAGCGAAGCCCAGAGCAAGACGAAATCGCCGTGGCTGCTGTGGTTGGCGAAATAGATGCGTTGCGTCGGCTCTGGAGAGCTGCCGAGCCACAGGCTGCGGGCACCGGTGATGCTGCGCGCGCCTGCTGTAATCAGCGTCGCGACCAAGGGTTCAAACATGGCGTTTCCTCAAGAGGTGAAGGACAACCAAGGGAAAATCACGACGGCACTCAGCAATACCAATAACTGAATGGCCAAAAACAAAAGCTGCTGGCGCAGAAGCCGCAACGCACCCTGACTGCGGACTGACCACGCTCGGCCAGCTTTATCCACAGGCTGCAGGCCTAGCTTGATCAAGGCATCATCCAGTGCTGCAGTGCGATCTGTTGGCCACTGAGGATCGCTGGCTATGACGTGGAACAGATCAGCGTCAAATGCCACGCGCATGGCGTAGTACTTTTCCAGCAGACCCAGAATCACTCCCGATACAGCGAGTATCAACAGGAACGGTTGAACCCCGGTTATCAACAGCTGAATCAGACCGAAGGCCAGACTGAGCAGCGTCAGCCCTGTGGACAAATTATCAAGTGCCGTACCCCGACGCAGCAGGCTGGCAACCACGTGGAGCTGCATTTCATGGGACATCTCTGTTTGCCTTCAGGTGAGTCTGCGCCGGTTTGACGTCATCGCGAGCTAGCTCGCTCTTCTCAAAAAAACTACAACTATCTGATTTTTATAACGTTTCTGTAGGATCTTACGAGCACCTACAGGTCTCAGTTCGCAACAGCGCAGTGTCAGGGAAGCGTGGTGCTGCGCAAAACCGCTTTATGCCCGGCATCCAGAACAATTCTCGGCGCTGCAGCGCGGAGCATGGCCACTGCGTTATCCACAGACTCGGCGCGTCCAGTGTGTAGAAGCCATGCCGCGACGGCTGTGGCGCTACGAGAGTAGCCCAGCGCACAACAGACCAGTACGGGGCCACACTGACGCAAGCGTTCAATTGCTCTAGCCGCTGTCAGACATTGCTCAAGAGTGGGGACGGTCAGGTCCAGCACCGGCACCGCCTGATAACCAAGAGAACCGGTATTCAGCGGCAATTCGGCACACATATCCACAACCGCTGTGAACGGCAAAAGCTGGGATTGAGCAGGTAATCGACCCAGCCAGACGTTATCCACAATCAAACTGGGATCTGGACGTGATCTTGTCCACAACCTCGAATTTATCCACGCCCCTGCAAGGTAAGGCGCGAATAACCAGCACGCTGCCGGGGATAAGCTCCCGCTCTCGCGCTTCTGAAAGCCATTGGCACCCAGCAGCAGGTAATTGATCGCCACCAACAGTAACGAAACCGCTGGCCAGATCAGCCACAGCCAGCCACTAGCAAGCACCAAGGCCAACGCTGCGCAGGACAGGGCACCCACGGCGTAATACGCGCTGAGCCTTAACCGTTGCGGATCATGACTCAGCCTCGCGGACAACGCTGGGCTGCGGCCATGATCAGGCCATAGCCAGACACAGAACCATCCGGCCAATGCGCCTGTGGGCAAGTCGATGAAGTGATGTTGCCAAGTGGTCAGCACTGACAAGCCGATTAGCGCAAACCAACCGTGCAGGAGCCATCGCCATCCTGCATGAAAGTTACGCAGATAGCGGTCGTAGCAGACCCATAACACCACCAGCAGCGCGATGTGCAGCGAAGGAGCTTGATTGAACGGCTTGTCAAAACCTGCCAAAACGGCGAACAGCCAGCCAAACAACCCGTCCAGCTCCGGACGTTCGAAAGTGAAGCGCAGAGGCCACAGCAGGAAGCAACTGACCGCAATCAGCTGCGCGCTGAACAGGCGCAGCGCATGGGTATCCAGCTCGCGTCGTGTCAGACAGGCCAGCAATGAAAACCCGTAAAGCAGGTCTATGGACCAGTAGGGGATGATGGTCCACGCCCAAAACGGCATATCCCTTTCCCAGCCAAACACCAACGTGCCAACATTAGCACGCTGGGCGGTGTACCAGGTGGCAAAGCCGTAGCTGGCGAAGAAAAATGGGGCAAGAAATATCAGCCACACTACGGCCCGCTTCCATAGGCCTGGCTCGCGCAGGGTCTTCACTGGATGCGCTGCGCCAGAGACACAGTGAAAATCCCCCATTCATCCACACGCTGGGTGATCTTGCGAAAGCCTGCCGCTTCAACCAGTTGATCCATCTCCGACTGGCTGCGACGACGCATCACCCAGGCTTGTCCCTCCCGATGGCTGGTCAGGGCGCGCGCGATCAACTCCAGTTGCGGGTGCCATGGCTGGCCGGTGTACACCAGATAACCGCCAGGCTCTACGGCCGCTGCCAGACCAGCCAATGAGTCGCCGACCATCTGATTGCTGGCAAACAACTCGTACAGACCGGATACCACGGCCAGTGTCGGTTTTGGGTCCAGTGCGGCCAGGTCATTGCGGTCGAACGCATCCGCCTTGATGAAGCGGGCGATATGGCCAAGGCCCTTTTGCTCGATCAACGCGCTGCCGTCACGCACGTTGATATCACTGTAATCGCGAAGCAGGATTGATTCCGGCAGCGGATCAACCCCTTGCAGCGATTCCAGGATGTAACGCCCGTGTCCGGCGGCGATGTCCACAATACGCACCGGCCTGCCTTGGTTGCGCAGTTGCGACATGGCCAGCCGCAGCACTTCCTCGACGTTAAGCTTGCGTTGGCGAATACCGCGCCAGCCGATGGAGTTCAGGTAGTTCTGGTCAATCATCTTGCCCAGTGCAGAGGTGCCACTCGGCTGATTGCGATAGACATAATCCAGCGTACTGCCGGAGTCGAAGCCGGTATCGAATCCCAGTTTTACCCCTGTGGATAACTTCGCCCCCAGCCCCATGCTGGCGCGTGTCATTCGCCAATAAAGGTCACGCAACGAGTTGTGGGGCAAAGGTGCGGCCAGCGCTTCGGATTCAGCGCAGGTGGCGCCTATCCGGTCTGCGTCCAGCAGTGAGGGTCGTGAGATCGGCTCTTCGAAGTTTTGCAGGATGAAACGTCGCGCCCGGCTAATAGCCAGGTGACGATCGCGTTCCCCCAATGTGTCGTGGAAGAAGCCCGGCAGGATGTGTTTCTCTTTGCGCAGGCTGCCCAGTCGTTCGAAGAAGCGCTCCTGCGGGCCGCGATGAACCACGAAGTCTGCGCCGGAGATCAGCAGTTGCGTCGGTATCGATATCGCCTCGGCGTCGGCAACGACTCGATCAGCCGCTTCGTAAAGTCCCAGCAGAACGTTGACCGATATCGCCTTGGTGATCAGCGGATCACTGTCATAGGACGCGATACGCTGAGGGTCATGGCTCAGGAAGCGTGCCTTGACGTAGCTGTTGACGAAGAAGTTGCCCTTGAATTTGCGCAGCAATGCCAGGCCCGGACGGGCGAAGGGCACGTACAACTTGACCTTGAAGGCCGGGGACGCAAGCACCAGTGCACGAATTTTCGGTGCATAGTCATGAGCCCAGGTGGCTGCGATCACGGCCCCTACGCTCTGGGCGACAACTGCCATGTTTTCTTCAGCAATGACGAAGGTGCTGCTCAAGTGATCAACGAAGGTTTGCACGTCGCGCACACTGGTGGCGAAGCTTGGGCTGTCACCCCGTGTGCCCGGCGATTGCCCGTGACCACGTGAGTCCCAGGCGAAGAAATCGAAACCTGGCAGATCCAGTTCATCTACCAGATGAGCGATGCGTCCGGAATGCTCGTGACCGCGATGAAACAGCAGCACTGCCTGACGCGGAACCGATGGGTCCTGCGAGGTGGCTGGCCAATGGCGATAGAAAAGTTCGACGCCATCATGAGTGCTGAAGCGCTGATCCTGAGCTACACGCATGTCGAGATCCTTATGCTTGTGAGTTGTTGACGGCATCTTCCGGACTGGAGGCAGCGACTTCTGCCAGCCCGCGACGAACACGATTGACCATTGTGTAAACCAGCAGTGCGCTGACGACCGCCAGGATGATGTTTATCCACAGGGCCGAGAGCCAGCCCACGGCAACGCCTGCACCGATCACACCGAACACGAATGCACGATCACTCTTGCCCATTGGGCCGTCATAGCGACGGGACGCGCCTATCATGGGCCCGAGCACGCCTGCATATTCGCTGAAGATCGCTCCCAACGTGACCATCAGCACCAGCCCGAGGTTGACGTCCGGGATCAAGGCGAATGGCAGGAATAACGCACTGTCAGCGATGACATCAGTCAGTTCATTGAGGTAAGCGCCGAGTCGCGATTGCTGGCCGAACTCCCGGGCAAGCATGCCGTCGATGGCGTTTAACGCCATGCGTGCAATCATCCACAAGGGAATGAGCGCGAACACCCACAGGTGTTCGGAGAATACGGCTACCAGCACGCCGATCAACAAAGAAACGATGCAAGCGCTCAAGGTGACTTGATTGGCGGTAACGCCCCGGTCATAGAGACGCTGAACTGATGGGCGCAGCAGATTTTGAAAACGGGGTTTGAGCTGATAGATCGAAATCAACGTGAAGCTATCCTTGTCGGCAGGTCAATCGTGCGCCTGTGGATAACCCGACGGCGCGCCCGGCTCTAGTGAACCACAACGCGATGATCGTGGCCTGCTGATCTTTGCGCGAAAAGTCTCATCTGAGGGACTTTTCCACAGCGACCGACCAGTTTGGCGATCTTCTGTAAGCGCTACATCGTGAGACCGGCTTTAGCCAGAAAGAGAACAGTACGGTCGCCAACGTCAGACGTTCGCATACCGCAATCTGGCTGAAGCCGATCCCACATTGAAGATCAGCGTCCTATCTAACAAAAATTTCATTGTTGCTGTTATATCGTAACGCCATATCCTGTGGGTCAGCCCGCCGCAAATGCCGGGCTATGGCAGCAACATTCAGTAAGTTCTGGGGCGTCGATGCGGGTTGATCTGGATGTTGAGCACGGCGGCTTGAATGGCCTGCCCAGGTTTCAAAGGGCTGCGGTGCATGCGGCGCGGTTAAAACGCCTGACCTGGATAACGGGTGGGGCTGGCATTTTCGGTTTGATGCTGGCGCTGTTCGCCGACTTGTTTGCGGCGAATACTTTGTGGCCAGCAGTGCTGGTCAACGCCGCCGCCGCGTTGTTGCTATTGGCGGCCGCTCTGCAGTCAGCCCAAGGCGTCGCGCAATGGCGCGCTTTGGCGTTCAAGGGCGGCGAGCCTCACGTCGCCCCGCAGACTCTGGAGCCAGAGGACAGCGGCTGGTACGACCGGCTTCTTGGGCGCATCAGTCGGTTAGGTCACTCGACGTTGACGCAGATTGGCGCACCGACGCTTTGGCTGGCCGGTTGGTTGTTGCTGGCGCTGATTTGTCTCGACGCCGTGTGGGACCTGTCGCTACCGGGCAGCGACTTTTCCCGGATGGGCAGCGTCGCTGGCAGCGCGGCGGTGTTATTGGCGTTCGGCCTGCTGGTCCTTGAGCGCCAGTTCGGTGGTGAGCAGGCCGAGTGGCCGGAAGCGGCACAACTGGCACAGATGACTCGCGTGGCGATTGCGGTGTTGCTGATTGGTGCGGTGTGTCTGTTTTTCTCAAGTGTCGAACGTCCATGGACGGCCCGGCTGGCGGTGCTGAGCGGATTATTGCCGGGCCTCGTGGCCGTCGAGTTGCTGATTCGTGCGGCGCTGTCGCTCTTCAATCCACGTAATCCCCGTGTCGAGCCGCGGCTGACGGCCAGCAGTTTCGTGGCAGGCTTGCTGCGCTGGCCGCCGCAACCTCTGCAGGCCTTGCAGCACGAATTACATAACCGCTTTGGTATCGACCTGCGACAGATCTGGGCCTTCACCTACATGCGCCGGGCGTTTCTGCCCGTGCTGGCGGTGGTCATGGCTCTGGGTTGGGCACTCAGCGGTGTGCATGAAATCCCCATGCAAGGGCGGGGCATCTACGAGCGGTTCGGCAAGCCGGTAGAGGTGCTCGGGCCTGGACTGCACGGTGGTCTGCCCCGGCCGTTTGGCCGGGTATTGGCGGTGGAAAACGGCGTGGTTCACGAACTGGCGACCAGCGTTGCGCAGGCAAGCGGCATCACCTCTGTTCCAGTGCCTGATTCAGCAGAAGGACCTGCGCCGGCCAGCACTAACCGTTTGTGGGACGCCAGCCATATCAATGAAAAGTCTCAGGTGATCGCCAGCAGCGCGGGCGACAAGCAGGGCTTTCAGATCGTCAATATGGATGTGCGCCTGGTGTATCGCATCGGCTTGACTGACGAAGCGGCCATGGCCGCCACCTATAACAGCGCGGATGTGCCGATGTTGATTCGCAGCACAGCCAGCAGGGTGCTGGTGCACGATTTTGCTTCGCGGACGCTGGACGAGTTGTTGGGTGAACAGCGTGCCGATCTGGCACGTGAAATCGGCAACGCGATCCAGGCTGATCTGCAGCAACTCAACAGCGGCGTTGAGATTCTCGCCACGGTGATTGAGGCGATTCACCCGCCTGCCGGAGCCGCCAACGCTTACCACGCGGTTCAGGCCGCTCAGATTGGTGCTCAGGCGCTTATCGCCCGGGAGCGGGGCGCTGCCAGCAGCACGTCGAATATGGCGCAACTCAACGCGACCCAAACCCATGACAAAGCCACCGCCAGCGCGCGGGAAGTCATGGCTGACGCCCAGGCGGCGCAGTTGCGTTTCAGTGCCGAACAACAGGGCTACGCCAAGGCGGGTCAGGCTTTCTTGCTGGAGCAGTACCTGACGCAACTCAGTCAGGGGCTGGCTCATTCGAAACTGCTCGTGCTCGATCACCGTCTGGGCGGCGCCAACAACGCGCCGACCATTGACCTGCGTACTTTCACCCTACCGGCAGACCCAACGGCGCCGCGTAAAGCCGTTCAGTAAGGAGTCGACCCTTGAGTCTGTTTCATAACCACGATCACGCCGGTCACGATCACAGTGGCCACGGCCATGACGGTCATCATCACGGTCACCACCATCACGGCGAATCATCAGGGGCCGCCTTTCCGTGGCGTCGAGGGATGCTCGCTGCATTGCTGATCGCATTTGCCGTGGCCGCGGCCAGTCTGGTGCAAGTGCGCTCGGGCGAGGCGACGGTGATTACGCGCTTCGGTAACCCTTCACGGGTGCTGCTGGAACCGGGTTTGAGCTGGCGCTGGCCTGCGCCTTTCGAGGCGGCAATACCGGTGGACTTGCGTTTGCGCACCACGTCCAGCGGTTTGCAGGACGTCGGCACCCGTGACGGGCTGCGGATCATCGTTCAGGCCTACGTCGCCTGGCAGGTTCAGGGTGATGCGGACAACGTGCAACGCTTCATGCGAGCTGTACAAAACCAACCGGACGAAGCGGCGCGGCAGATCCGCACCTTCGTCGGCTCTGCGCTGGAAACCACGGCCAGCAGCTTTGATCTGTCGAGTCTGGTGAACACTGATGCCAACCAAGTACGGATCAGCGAATTCGAAAACCAGCTGCGTCAGCAGATTGATCAACAATTGCTCACCACCTATGGCGTGCGTGTGCTGCAGGTCGGGGTCGAGCGTTTGACGCTGCCTTCGGTCACGCTCAACGCCACCGTGGACCGGATGCGTGCCGAGCGCGAAACCATCGCCACTGAACGCACCGCTGTGGGCAAGCGTGAAGCAGCGCAGATTCGCTCCGCAGCGGAGCGTGATGCGCGGATCGTTGAAGCGGACGCCACGGTCAAGGCCGCCGATATCGAAGCTCAATCCCGGGTCGAAGCTGCGCAAATCTATGGCCGTGCCTACGCCGGTTCGCCACAGCTCTATAACCTGTTGCGCTCACTGGATACGCTCGGGACCATCGTTACCCCGGGCACCAAACTGATTCTGCGCACCGATGTCGCTCCGTTCCGGGTGCTGGTCGATGGCCCGCCCAAGCTGGATGGCTCCTCAGCGCCGAGTGGCAAAGCCGGGTCGCAACCATGAGTGAGCACGACGCGTCAGGCAATCAACGACCGGTCGTGAATAATCCATGGATGCAGGCCAGCCGTCTGGCGTTCCTGGCTCTGTATGGCGTAACGATTCTGGCCGCGCTGACCTGGGCAGTGTCCAACGTGCGGCAGATTGATCCGCAGAACCGTGCCGTGGTGCTACGCATGGGCGCATTGGAGCGGATCCAGAACGCCGGACTGCTGACCGCCTGGCCGCAACCGTTTGAGCAGGTGGTGTTGCTGCCGTCTGCGGACCGGGTGATTGAGCGCCGTGTGGAAACCCTGCTGCGTTCTTTCGCGGCTGTGCAGGCCGACAAGGCTGCGAGCTTTGCTGCACCGATGAGCGATGCGCTGGCCGGTTCGGGTTATCTGCTGACCGGGGACGCCGGGGTGGTGCAACTGGACGTCACCGTTTACTACAAAGTCAGCGATCCGTATGCCTTCATTCTGCAGGGCGATCATGTGGCGCCAGCGCTGGACCGACTCGTCAACCGCAGTGCCGTGGCCCTGACGGCGGCGCGGGATCTGGACACGATTCTGGTCGCGCGCCCTGAACTGATTTCGGCCGACAGCCAGTCAGCCGAAAGACGTGAGCGCCTGCGTGGCGATCTGGTGCGCGGTATCAACCAGAGGCTTGCAGAGCTGAGTGCGACTGGCGTCGGCATTGGCGTCGAAGTGACCCGCGTCGATGTGCAATCGAGTTTGCCCGGCGCAGCTATCAACGCTTTCAACTCGGTTCTGACTGCCAGCCAGCTCGCTGATCAGGCCGTGGCAAATGCGCGAAACGACGCGGAAAAGTCTATTCAAGCGGCCAATCAGCAGGCAGACCGCACCCTGCAAGTGGCGCATGCCCAGGCATCTGAACGTCTGGCCAAAGCCCGCACCGATACGGCGACGGTAGCCAGCCTCAGCGAGTCGATGCACGCCGGGAGCGATCCCGGTCTGTTGCAGCGCCTCTATCGCGAACGCGTGCCAAAGATCCTCGGCCAGGCCGGTTCCGTGACCACCGTCGATCCCCGTGACGATTCCCGCCTGATCATTCAGGGAGCAGAACAATGAGTGGCGAAGCCGTTCACGAAGCCGTAGCAGCGTCCTCGGCGCAAAGCATGCTCAGCCCCCCCGAACAACGCAGCGCTGCGCGACAGTTGACCCTGGCGATGCTGGCCCTGGGGCTGCTGGGGTTGGGCTTGATCTGGCGTTTTGTCGCGCCGGATCAGAATGGCGTCAGTCAGCTTTTGTTGGGCGCGGCATCCCTGCTGGTGGCAATTCCGGTGGTCAGTGCCGGTTGGCACAGCCTGCGTTACCCCAGCCTGCATGGCGTCACCGATCAATTGATCGCGTTGGCGATGCTGGGTGCCTGGGCCACCGGAGACCTGATGACGGCCGCGTTGCTGCCGATCATAATGATCTTTGGCCATGTGCTGGAAGAGCGCAGCGTCATCGGTTCTCAGGAAGCCATTCAGGCATTGGGCCGCCTGACTCGCAGCCATGCACGGTTGATCAAGGCCGATGGCAGCGTGGAGGAAGTAGACAACTCGACGCTTGTCGCTGGCGATCAGGTCGAAGTGCGTGCGGGCGATCGTGTGCCTGCTGATGGGCGGGTAATCTCGGGTCAGGCCAGTCTGGACACTGCGCCGATCACCGGCGAGTCAGTGCCGCTGGAGGCAAGGGCCGGGATTGAGGTCTTCGGCGGGGCGATCAACCTCGACGGTTTGCTGCGTATCGAGGTGACGCGCACCGGCCAGGATTCCACGTTGGGCAAGGTGATCGCACTGATGCAAAGCGCTGAACGCTCCAAGCCACCGATCACCCGCTTGCTGGAACGTTATGCGGGCAGCTACATGGTATTGGTGTTGCTGATTGCCGCAGTCACCTGGTTCATCACCAATAACGCGCAAGCCATGCTCGCCGTGCTGGTTGCCGCTTGTCCCTGCGCGCTGGTGCTATCGGCTCCGGCTACCGCCATTGCAGGCATTGCCGTGGCGGCCAGGCACGGGATTCTGATTCGCAGCTCGGCCTTTCTGGAAGAACTGGCCGACCTGACGTCGCTGGTCGTCGACAAGACCGGCACACTGACTTTCGGCACGTTGCGTATCGAGTCTGTGCAGAGCATTGGCCCGGAGTCGCCGCACCTCCTTCCGTTGGCGGCAAGCCTGGGCAGCGCGAGCAGTCACCCGGTCAGCCGCGCGCTGGCCAGTCTGATTGCCAAGGATCAGCAGTTGGCGCTCAGCGATATCCGCGAGCTTCAGGGCTTGGGTGTCGTGGCGACGAGTGAGCTGGGCATTGCTGCACTGGGCCGTCCGGAGTTGTTCGAGCAATTAGGTATTACCACCGCTGCTGTCCCGATTCACGACGGTCCGATTGCCGGTCTGGCACTAGACGGCGTGTTTCTCGGTTGGCTTTTACTGGCCGATACGCTTAAGCCAGAAGCCCGTGCCGCGCTGGCTGAATTACGCGAACTGGGCCTGGGTAGACAGTTGCTGTTGACGGGCGACCGGCACGCCGTGGCGAACACACTGGCACTGGAAGTCGGCATCACCGACGTGCAGTCCCAAGCCTTGCCCGAGGACAAACTGACCCGGGTACGGGCCGAAATCAGCCGCGGCTTCCGGCCTATGGTGGTGGGCGACGGCATCAACGACTCCCTGGCCCTCAAAGCGGGCGTAGTAGGCGTGGCCATGGGCGCAGGTGGTGCCGATATCGCGCTGGCGTCGGCAGACATCGTGCTGATTGGCAGTGATCTTCGAAGGCTGGGGACCTGTGTTCGATTGAGCCGACAGTGCCGCCGCACGCTGCAGGTCAACGTCATCATCGGCCTGGGTTGGACGCTTGCGATTGTGGCCCTGGCTGCGTTTGGCTGGCTAGGCGCGGCGGGGGCGATGGTCGCTGCGATTCTGCATAACCTGAGCACGCTGTTGGTCTTGGGTAACGCTGGCAGATTACTGCGTTTGCATGAGCCGTTGGGCGAGCTTTCAGCCACGGCGCAACGTTGAGTCAGTTATAGCTGGCATAAACCGCGAACCAGAGCGGTTCGTTAAGTATAAAAATTTGCTTGAGGTTTGAAGAACTCTGTTACAAATTAACAGTCAGTCATGAAGAGTGCTGCATTTCAGCCTCCATGTCTGGCTCGGATCAGGTGGGGTATAAGTCGTTCCCGGAAGTCGATTCGTAGTTATTGGCTATAGCGCCTATAGCGGGTTGGTTCTAATTCAGAACTGATCCTCAACTACGCTTTTCAAGTTCTTGATCATTGGGGGTTTACTCAAATGCTCGCGCAACTTCCACCGGCCTTACAGAATCTGCACCTTCCGCTGCGTCTCAAGCTCTGGGACGGTCATGAACTCGACCTCGGGCCCACGCCGAGCGTGACGATTTTCGTCAAAGACCCCCAACTGGTTTCCGATTTTTCCCACCCAAGCCTCGACCTTCTTGGCAGTGCCTTCGTGGAAGGCCGGCTGGACATGGAAGGCTCCATCAGTGAAGTCATGCGGGTTTGCGATGAGCTGACCCAGGCGCTGGGTGACGAAGATCAGGAGGGTGGCCCGACTCGCTGCCCCCATGACAAAGCCACCGATGCGGCGTCGATTTCCTACCATTACGATGTCTCCAATGAGTTCTATCAGCTCTGGCTGGACAAGGAGATGGTGTATTCCTGCGCCTATTTCAAAACCGGCAATGAAAGCCTCGAGCAGGCGCAGCAGGACAAATTCCATCACCTGTGCCGCAAGTTGCGGCTCAAACCGGGCGAGTATTTGCTGGATGTCGGCTGTGGCTGGGGTGGATTGGCCCGCTTTGCCGCCCGTGAATATGGCGTGAAAGTGCTCGGCATTACCTTGAGTCGCGAGCAACTGAAGCTGGCCAGAGACCGGGTCATGGCTGAAGAACTGGAGAATTTGGTTGACCTGCAGTTGCTGGACTATCGAGATCTGCCTCAGGACGGTCGCTTCGACAAAGTAGTCAGCGTCGGAATGTTCGAGCACGTCGGCCACGCCAACCTGGCGCTTTACGCCCAGCGTCTGTTTGGCGCGGTGAAGGAGGGCGGGCTGGTGATGAATCACGGTATTACCGCCAAGCATATCGACGGTCGCCCGGTGGGGCGTGGGGCGGGTGAGTTCATTGGCCGCTATGTTTTCCCGAACGGCGAGTTACCCCACGTATCGCGAATCAGCGCTGACATCAGCGAGGCTGGGCTGGAAGTGGTCGATGTCGAAAGCCTTCGCCTGCATTACGCGAAAACCCTGGAGCACTGGAGCTCCCGGCTGGAAACGCATCTGGAGCAGGCCGCTGCCATGGTCCCGGAACAGACGTTACGGATCTGGCGCTTGTACCTGGCTGGCTGCGCTTACGGGTTTGCCCACGGCTGGATCAACCTGCATCAGATTCTGGCAGTCAAACCTCGTGCGGATGGCAGTCATGATCTGCCGTGGACGCGGGCCGACATCTATCGTTAATTGATCAACGCGCAGTAGTTTTCACTCAGTCTCTGTAGACGCGCACGAGCACGGCGAGCCGCGATGGCGGTGCATCAGACGGAGCGCGATCGCTGAATCGCGGTGCTCCTGAGCGACTACAGAAAAGCATTACATATTAGATAGTTATTTTTTGTTGATAGGAGCAGGTCTCTTGTCACCTCACAGGATCGGGGAAATCAAACGCGCCACGCGCATGCCCAGTTGTTGCAAGTGGTGCGTCTCTCTACTTTCCTCGATTGAAACCTCATGCGCCAACGCGAAATCATCGTTGAGCATTTGCTCCACCTCGCTGGCGAAATCGCTGTCGACCGTGAGCAACATCAGTTCGAAATTCAGGCGGAACGAGCGGTTGTCGAGGTTGGCGCTGCCGATCGCAGTGATCTCGTTATCCACTAGCACGACCTTCTGGTGCATGAAGCCTGGCCCGTAACGGAACACCCGTACGCCGGCGCGTACTGCTTCGAAGGCGAACAGCGTTGAGGCCGCATACACCACGTAATGATCCGGGCGCGACGGCAATAGAAGACGGACATCAACGCCGCGCAACACCGCAAGGTGCAAGGCTGCCGACACCGCTTCATCGGGCACGAAGTACGGACTGGTTATCCATACCCGCTCTGTCGCCGCGTGAATCGCCTCGACGAAAAACAACGAGCAGGTTTCCTGTTTGTCTGCGGGCCCGCTGGTCAGAAGTTGGCAAAGCAGGCCATCTTCCGGAAAGCTGTCCGGCAGGCTCAAAGGCGGCAACTCGCGCGTCGCCCAGAACCAGTCCTCGGCGAACGACTCTTGCAGGCAGGCAACCACCGGCCCGATTACTTGCACATGGGTGTCACGCCACGGCGCGAGAGGTGGCTTGAGCCCGACATATTCGTCGCCGACGTTATGCCCGCCGAGGAAGCCTTTCGTACCGTCAACAACTACGATCTTGCGGTGATTGCGGAAGTTGATCTGGAACCTGTTGAGCCAGCCGCCGCGGGTTGCGAATGCCTTGATCTGCACGCCACCTTTGCGCAGTTTTTCGCTGTAGCTGCCCGGCAGTGCGTGACTGCCAATGCCGTCGAACAGCACGTACACGGCCACGCCTTCTGCGGCCTTCTCCAACAGCAGGTCCTGCAAACGGCGGCCCAGTGCGTCGTCATGGATGATGAAAAACTGAATCAGGACTGTCTGTTTCGCCTCGCGGATGGCATCGAAGATTGCACTGAATGTCGCCTCGCCATTGATCAGCAGCTTCACTTCGTTGTTGGCGAGTGCCGGGGTGTTGCCCAGTTTTGGCATAGCGCGTAGTGAGGCATACGCTTCCGAGCGTCTGGCGGCGACGGCCTCTTCAATCCAGGGCCGCCAGTTCATGTCGCTGATGGCGGTGCGCATTTCCTGGTTGGCCTGACGTCGCGCCTTGATATACGCATCGAAGGAGCTACGGCCAAACACCAGGTAGGGAATCAGGGTGAAGTAGGGAATAAATACCAGCGGCATTGCCCAGGCGATCGAGCCTTGTGCCGTCCGCACTGTCAGCAATGCATGAATCGCGGCGACAATCCCGAGCAGATGAATGAATCCAATGACATAGCCGAAGAAATACGGGCTGTGGTAATCCATTCGTGATCTTTCCTTACGCACTATTGCTGCTTAACAGACCACAGTGGGTGCGGATTGTCGCTATTTTATTCGCGGTGCAACTGGCTGCATGATCTGCCGTCTAAGCCTCATCGTCCGGCGACCACGTTCGGTTGCTCCTGTCCCTTATGGGTTGAACAAGGATCCAGTAATGAAGAAGTCCACCTTGGCATTGATGTGCTGTCTGGTCGCGCCATTGGCTCAGGCGCAAATGCTGCAACCCGGCTTGTGGGAGCTGACGTCCAGTAACATGCAAGTGGACGGACAGGCCATGCCTGACCTGCAAATGATTCTGGGGCAGCTGAAAAACCTGCCGCCAGAACAGCGTGCCATGGTCGAGCGCAATCTTGAAAATCAAGGCGTAACGCTTGCGGGCAAAGGCGTGCGCTTTTGTCTGACCGATGCACAGGTCAAAGGCGATGACATCCCCCTGACTGATCCGAAGTCCGGCTGCACCCAGCGCATCACCGAACGCAACGGCAAAAACTGGAAATTCACCTTTAGTTGCCCGAAAGCCCAAGGCAACGGTCAGGCTCAGTTCCTGAGTGACCGAGAGTTCACCACCCACGTTATCGGCACGTTCAATGCCACCGGCCAGCAGCAGAACGGCAGCATGGACACCCGTGCGGTATGGCAGGGCGCGCAGTGTGGTGCGGTCAAACCGCGGACTTGACAGGCGTATTCCCCACGGCGCTCCAACTGCTTTGAGCGACAGCGTCGTGGGCGTGCAGGCTTTCGGCGTGCACTACCTTCACCGTGAAGGACTTCAGCGTCGGGTTGCGCTGTAATACTTGATGCAGGCGGCGGGCAGCGTCTTCGCAGAACATCAGATTCTGCCCGTTCGCCAATGCGAAGGCCTGCTCATCTGCTCGTTTGACTGCCGTTTGTACGGCGGTCCCGAGCGCAGCTTCAGCTTGATCAATCAAGTGAAGAAGCGGTAATTCTTGAGATAAATCATCGAGTTGCACATGTATGTGTGCAGTGCTTCGCTGGCTGTGCGGCGTTGCAACGATGCCTTCCGCAGTCCCTAGCCATTCCAGAACACGTTGAAACTCAAGCTCGGTGCTGGCGAAGTCCGCAGCGAATTGCTGTTGGATCAGCTGCCTGGCCAACGCCGCTGAGCAGGGGCAGGTGGACGAGTAGGCCACGTCAATTTTTAGTTCCACGTGGAACATATCGTTTTCAACGCTCGCCAAGATGCTGATTGGATAGGCTTTCCAGCCTGCCAACGGGCTGATCAGCGCCGGACGTTTAAGTAAGCACTCGGTGTGAATATTTAGATAGGCACGCCGGGACAAGCCGTCGTGGCTGTCGAGAAAGCTCATCAGCACCTGCCGGATCGGGTGCATGCTCAGCTCTTTGCCTTCCAGTAATTCAAGCGCGAGGTACAGGCGCGACATGTGAATGCCTCTGGCGCTGCCATCATCCAGACTCACCCCCGCATCGACCTTGGCGCTGACATGCTGTCCCTCAATGCGCACTGGCATGGCGATGCCACACATACCTACCCAATCCAGCGGCTGTGTCTGGCGGGAAGTTTGTGCGGCGATATCCGGAAGTGAAGCAAGTTTCATGAAAGAGGCCATCTGTCAGGTAAATCATCACGTTATACTATAACTATAATTTCGACGATTTCTTTTTTTGGGCCGGGATGCTCTTCACCTTCGAATGGGTCACCGCATGCATCGCCGTCAAATTCTGCTCAATTTCTTGCTGGCCAGTGCCGCCTTTGCGTTGCCATTGGGCGTCAACGCTGCTCAGATCCGCAATGCCCGCCTGTGGCGTACTGCCGATAAACTCCGGCTGGTGCTGGATCTCAGTGGTCCAGTGCAATACAAGACCTTCACCCTCGGCGCACCTGACCGGCTGATCATCGATATAAGCGGCGCGCGTCTGAGTGGTGATTTCAGTCAGCTTGCACTGCAAGACACGATAATCAAATCCATCCGCTCCGGGCATTACGGGCAGGGTGATGACACGCGAATCGTTCTTGATCTGACCGGGCCTGTGAAGCTCAACAGCTTTCTTCTCGGGCCTGCTGGCGATCAGGGCCATAGGTTGGTCCTGGACCTGGGCGCAGAGGGGGCTGCCCCGCAACAACTCGCGGCGCAGCCGGTGCAACGTGCGCCGGTGGTCAGTGACAAGCAGCACCCCAAGCGCAACATCATGGTGGTGGTCGATCCGGGACATGGCGGTAAGGACCCCGGCGCGGTAGGTTCCAAGGGCGAGCGGGAAAAAGATGTGGTGTTGTCTATTGCCCAGCTGTTGGCCAAGCGACTGAAGCGGGAGAAAGGCTTCGATGTGCAATTGGTGCGAAACGATGACTTCTTCGTACCCCTACGCAAGCGCGTTGAGATTGCTCACAAACACAACGCCGACATGTTTATCTCGGTGCATGCCGACGCAGCACCGCGTTTGACGGCTTCCGGTGCATCAGTATTTGCTTTGTCCGAGGGCGGCGCTACCTCCGCCACTGCACGCTTCATGGCACAGCGCGAAAATGGCGCGGACTTGTTGGGCGCAACCAGCTTGCTCAACCTCAAAGACAAAGACCCGATGCTGGCCGGGGTCATTCTCGATATGTCGATGAACGCCACCATCGCCGCCAGCCTGCAGCTGGGCAATACCATTCTCGGTAGCCTGGCGAACATCACCACCCTGCACCAGAAACGCGTCGAACAGGCTGGCTTCGCCGTTCTCAAATCGCCGGATGTGCCGTCGATTCTGGTGGAAACCGGATTCATCTCCAATGCCAAAGACAGCCAGCGGCTTGTGACGGCCCGCCATCAACAGGCGGTGGCGGATGGATTGTTTGAAGGTTTGCAGCGCTATTTTCAGCGTAATCCGCCGATTGATTCGTACATGGCGTGGCAGCAGGAGCAGAAGCGGGCCGGCCAGGTTTAGCTTTCTACTCTCGGAGCTTTGAGTGTCCTGTCACCACGCTGTCTTGCGGCAAACAGAGGCTCGTGGGACCGGATATATCCGGGAAGGTGGCACTCTGGCGATAAAGGTGCTGTGAACGTCCCGGCCTCTTCGCGAATGAATTCGCTCCCACTGGTTCTGTGTGAACTCAGATTAGCACCTGACACCCCGCTGTCGCGCAGCAAACATGGGCCCTGTAGGAGCGCGCTTGCCCGCGATTGCGTCAGCGCAGACGACATATTTATCGACTGACAGAAAGCATCGCGGCCAAGCGCGCTCCTAAAAAGACAGTTTACTACTTGCATTGTTATACTATAACATCTTTGGGTGATTGAACGGTGCCTCGCGCCGCCATGCGAACAGGGTCTAAACCCTGCAACCTGATGAGAATACCGATGCCAAACCGTCTTCCCGTAACCGTGCTGTCCGGCTTTCTCGGTGCCGGTAAAAGCACGTTGTTGAACTACATTCTGCGCAATCGCGAGGCTCTGCGGGTCGCCGTGATCGTCAACGATATGAGCGAAATCAACATCGATGGCGGCGAAGTTCAGCGTGATGTGAGCCTGAACCGCGCGGAAGAGAAACTCATCGAGATGAGCAACGGCTGCATTTGCTGCACCCTGCGCGAGGACTTGCTCGAAGAAGTCAGCCGTCTGGCCCAAGACGGGCGCTTTGATTATTTATTGATCGAATCCACCGGTATTTCCGAACCGTTGCCAGTCGCAGAGACCTTCACCTTTCGCGACGAGGCCGGTAAGAGCCTCACCGACATGGCTAGGCTGGACACCATGGTCACGGTCGTCGACGGGGTGAACTTCCTGCTCGACTATCAGGCCGCCGAGAGCCTCGCGACCCGGGGGGAGACCTTGGGTGAAGACGACGACCGCTCGATCACCGATTTGCTTATCGAACAGATCGAGTTCGCTGATGTGATTCTGCTCAGCAAGATCGACCTGATCAGTTGCAGCGAGCGCGAAGAGCTGATCGCCATCCTGCAGCGACTCAATGCGAATGCCGAAATAATTCCGATGGTGATGGGCGAGGTGCCGTTAGCGAAGATCCTCAACACCGGTCGTTTCGATTTCGAGCGGGCGTCACTCGCACCCGGTTGGCTCAAGGAGTTGCGCGGCGAACATACGCCGGAAACCGAGGAATACGGCATTGCTTCGACGGCTTACCGCGCTCGGCGGCCGTTTCACCCGGAGCGTTTCTTCAGCTTCATTGATCGGGAATGGACCAACGGCAAACTGCTGCGCTCCAAAGGCTTCTTCTGGCTGGCCAGCAAGCATCAGGATGCGGGCAGTTGGTCTCAGGCCGGAGGGTTGATGCGTCATGGTTTCGCTGGCCGCTGGTGGCGGTTCGTGCCGCGTGCGCATTGGCCTCAGGATGAAGAAAACATCACCGCAATCATGGACAACTGGACCTCACAAACCGGTGACTGCCGGCAAGAACTGGTGTTCATCGGCCAGAACATCGACTTTGCTCAGCTCACCGCTGAGCTGGATAACTGCCTGCTCACGGACGCCGAGATGGCTCTGGGCACCAATGGCTGGGTGGCGCTACCCGATCCGTTTGGCCCATGGCATGAAATGGAGGTGGCGTGATGTTAGCGACGGTATTGAAGTGGCAGCCCCGTATTCGTCAGGTGCAGGGCGACACTCCGGCCATTCTCAGCCAAGTACTGGAGGATGATGTGAATCTGGCAGTCTGGCAGCGTCAGTTGCCTGCGCACATCGAGGACTTTGGCGCATTACTGCTCTCTTTGAACGAGCCGCTTGCGGAGGCCATTACGCTGGAGATCAGTGATGAGAACGCTCAGCCTGACCTCCAGACCTTCGCCTCTGCTTATGCTGACCTTGAAGGCTATGAGGGTTTCATCGCCGACGTGTCATGGCTGATCAGCGCTTACGCCTGCCTGCTGGGCGCCAAACGTGTAGGCGTTCGGCTGCGAGTACTGGATAAAGCCATGTGTCCGCGTTTCCATGTCGATCATGTGCCGGTGCGCTTGATCACCACTTACGCGGGCATTGGCAGCCAATGGCTGAGAGAGGGGGCCATTGATCGCAGCCAGCTGGGCAAACCTCAGGCCGAGCCTTCGGATGCGCTGAATATCAGGCAGATCAACTGTGGCGATGTAGCGTTGCTCAAGGGCGAGCGCTGGGTTGGCAACGAAGGCCAAGGCCTGGTACACCGCTCGCCGCCGTTGCAGCGTGATGAGCGGCGGTTACTGTTGACCCTGGATTGGTTGGCTTGAGACTGGCAAATACGTTTGTTTGATCTGTAACGCTGACCTGTGGGAGCGAATTCATTCGCGAAGAGGCAGCTATAACCGATACATTTTTGTCATCTGGAACACCGCTTCGCGAATGAATTCGCTCCTACCGTTGCATTGCAAGCCCGCCCCTCAAGGCACCAGCCACTTCCCCTGACTCTGCCCCTCGCAAAATGGCTTCAAGTACTGCGCATCGCTGGCGATGCCGTAATAGTGAATGTCTTCGCGATAAGGCATATTGGCGACTTGTGCGTTGCTGCAAATTCCAAACGCTCCAGTGGGGCATTGCTCCAGGAACGTCACATCGGTTTTCTGCCCAGCGAGTTGCGGCTGGCAAAAGCCGTCGTGAAACAGCTTGGGCGGTATGTTGCGATTGGCCTGACAGACTTTCACGTCCAGCCGCTCGGCCTGGCTGTGTACCAGACACGCCTCGGCCCATGCGTTTCCTGCACCCGTTGCCAGTAACAACCCCAGAAACATCCCGATTCTGGCCTTAAACGCCTTCGTCATAAGCGACCACCATGCTGCAGAACATCCCGACCCACGTCATCGGCGGACCATTGGGGGCTGGCAAGACCAGCCTCATCAAACATCTGTTGGCGCAGAAGCCGGCAGATGAACGATGGGCGATCCTCATCAATGAGTTCGGTCAGATCGGCCTCGACGCCGCACTGCTGACCAAGGCCGCCGATGGTATCGCACTTGGCGAAGTGGCTGGCGGTTGCCTGTGCTGTGTCAACGGCGCCCCTTTTCAGATTGGCTTGGGTCGTTTACTGCGCAAGTCCAGACCGCATCGGTTGCTGATCGAGCCGTCCGGCCTTGGCCATCCTGTGCAGTTGATAGAACAGTTGCAGCAAGCGCCCTGGCTGGGTGTGCTCACGGTTCAGCCCAGTGTGATGGTCCTCGACGTAGCAGCACTGGCGACGGGGCATCCGCTGCCGCCCAGTCAGGCTTCGGCGTTGACTGCTGCGGGTTTACTGGTACTGAATAAATCAGCGGATCTGGATGCTGCGGCGCGCCGACGGCTCATTGAGCAGTTGCCTGCGAGCAAGTTGATCTGGACAGAACAGGGCCGGATCTCACTGGCTGAGTTGCCCGGCATTTCAGCACGGCCCGATCTGCTTGTGGATAAATCTGCTGTGGATAACCTCGCCATCCCCAAGAGCTTGGGACAGCTTCCTGCTGTATGGGCTGATCCAGTACAACCCATTTGTCTCAGTCAGGCTCAACAGGAGGGATGGAGCATCGGCTGGCGTTGGCACCCCAGCCAGCGTTTTGATCTGGCCCGCCTGGAAATGTGGTTGCAGGGAATGACCTGGCGTCGCGCCAAACTGGTTATTAACAGCGGCGGCGGATGGGTGTCAGGCAATGTCGTCGCGGGGGATACTGTGCAGTGGCAAGTCAGTGAGTGGCGACGGGATTCACGGCTGGAATTGATTTTCACACAGCCTCAGGATGAACCGCGCTTACAGGCTGAACTGGCTACGTGTTTGCTCTGACAAGCTATCCACACACGGCGCGAAATCTACTGCTTCCACTTATTGTGTTCTTGCCGCCATTGGCTCAACTGAATGATTTCTGCACTCGGGGGCGGCGTTTTCATCTCGAACGGGTAGGGCGCCAGTTCGATCTGCGCGCTGTGGGCACCAAACATGGTGATGGTGCCTGGGTGACGCTGCTCGCCGGTCACCGTGAACTCAAAGTTATACACGCGTGCCAGACGTTTGCGGCCCTGTGAATCCCGGGCAAACGTCAGTTTGCGCAAGGCCACGTTGCCGTCCAGCAACTCTATATCCAGTTTCGCGCAGTGTTGTTTGACCCGCTCCAGCGCTCTTTCGCGCAAACCATGTGCATGCCATAGCCATGCCGCACCGGTGGCCAATAGCATCAGGACAAACATGTTTCCCAGGGTCAGCATGAAGAAGCACTCCAACAAAGTGCCACCAGCTTAACTGTCTCCGGGGTTTTGCAGCCATACTGCGCGACTTAAATTTCTTACTACTGCATTTGCATCGTGTTCAGGAACCCTAGATGAAACGTACACCCCATTTGCTCGCCATCCAGTCCCATGTGGTTTTCGGCCATGCAGGCAACAGCGCTGCGGTGTTTCCGATGCAGCGAATCGGGGTGAATGTCTGGCCGCTGAACACTGTGCAGTTTTCCAACCACACCCAGTATGGAAAGTGGGCAGGCGACGTGTTGCCCCCGCAACAGATTCCCGCGCTGATCGATGGCATCGCGGCGATTGGCGAGTTGGGCAATTGCGACGCAGTGCTCTCCGGTTACTTGGGAAGCGCTGCCCAGGGCCGAGCGATTCTGGTGGGCGTTGAGCGGATCAAGGCGGCCAACCCTAACGCGCTGTATCTGTGCGATCCGGTGATGGGGCATCCCGAGAAGGGCTGCAGCGTGCCCGCGGAAGTCAGCGATTTTCTTCTTGAAGAAGCGGCGGCTGTGGCGGACTTCATGTGCCCGAACCAGTTGGAGCTGGATAGCTTCTCCGGCCGCAAACCTGAGTCGTTGTCGGATTGCGTGGCCATGGCGCGCGCCTTGTTGGCCCGAGGCCCTAAAGCCATCGTGGTCAAACACGTGGATTACCCCGGCAAGCCCGCTGACGGCTTTGAAATGCTGCTGGTGACCGCTGATGGCAGTTGGCACTTGCGCCGCCCGCTACTGGCCTTTCCGCGCCAGCCAGTGGGTGTGGGCGACCTGACTTCCGGTTTATTCCTGGCGCGCGTGCTGCTGGGGGATGAACTGGTCGCGGCGTTTGAGTTTGCCGCCGCCGCTGTACATGAAGTGCTGCTGGAGACCCAGGCGTGCGGCAGTTACGAACTGGAACTGGTCCGCGCTCAGGACCGCACGGCTCATCCTAGGGTGAGGTTTGAGGCGGTGCGGTTGTA
Source organism: Pseudomonas syringae group sp. J309-1 (assembly GCF_032582135.1). Taxonomy (NCBI): domain Bacteria; kingdom Pseudomonadati; phylum Pseudomonadota; class Gammaproteobacteria; order Pseudomonadales; family Pseudomonadaceae; genus Pseudomonas; species Pseudomonas syringae group sp. J309-1. The sequence continues at coordinate 131,280 of NZ_JAWHNU010000011.1, forward strand.
GAGTGTGGTCAGCACGGTTCCCTGTGGGAGCTGGGCTTGCCCGCGATAAACGATCACGCGGTGTATCTTATATCTGCGTCTCATATATCGCGGGCAAGCCCGGCTCCCACAGGAATAGCATTCCAATTGATAGTCTGTATTGCCTGATATACCGGGGTTGAGTCTCGCCTTAGAGCGTCTCGTCCTTGATTTCCTGATAACGCTTTTCCAGCTCCTGGCGGATTTGCCGACGCTGTTGCGCCTGAATGTAGCGGCGTTTGCCGTCCAGGCTTTCTGGCTCCAGCGGCGGCACGCTGGCCGGCTTGCGCTGATCGTCCACGGCGACCATGGTGAAGAAACAGCTATTAGTGTGGCGCACCGAGCGCTCGCGGATGTTTTCCGTGACGACCTTGATGCCGACTTCCATTGAGGTATTACCGGTGTAGTTCACCGACGCCAGAAAGGTCACCAATTCACCCACATGAATCGGCTCGCGAAATATCACCTGATCCACTGATAGCGTCACCACGTAACGCCCTGCGTAGCGGCTCGCACAGGCATACGCAACTTCATCGAGGTATTTCAGAAGGGTGCCGCCGTGTACGTTGCCAGAAAAGTTGGCCATGTCCGGGGTCATCAATACAGTCATCGACAGCTGGGCGTTTCCGGGTTCCATAGCGTACTCACGATCAAGGCGGTTCAGAAATTGCACCTTATGACGGTGCTTACGGATTCAAGCGGTGTGTGACAGTTATCGGGACGCTTGCTGGCTTGAGGCCGTCACGCGTGCAGCCGATCTGTTTCCATATATTGCACCGGCTTTATCGATGAATGCGCGGTGTTAACCTGCAAAAGCCCGTGGATCGGGCAATTTCTTACAAATTAATCAGATTTCTGCACTGCAGTGGCTGAATTCTCCGTCGTCCTGATGAGAGTTCGGCCATCAGCAATGCGTTTCATAAGGAGCCGGACCCATGCATGCCATCAGCTTTATTCAGGATTTGGCGGTGATCATGCTGGTGGCTGGTGTTGTGACCATCCTCTTTCATCGCCTCAAACAACCTGTAGTGCTGGGCTACATCGTCGCCGGTTTCATCATCGGCCCGCATACACCGCCGTTCGGCCTGATCCACGACGAAGACACGATCAAGACCCTCGCCGAGCTGGGGGTGATCTTCCTGATGTTCTGTCTGGGGCTGGAATTCAGCCTGCGCAAGTTATTCAAGGTTGGGGCAACAGCGTTCATTGCTGCGTTTCTCGAAATCACCCTGATGATCTGGATCGGTTATGAAATAGGTCAGTACTTCGGCTGGAGCACCATGGATTCGCTATTCCTTGGCGCGATCCTGGCGATTTCTTCGACGACCATCATCGTCAAAGCGCTCAATGACCTGAAGATGAAAAACCAGCCCTTTGCGCAGTTGATCTTTGGCGTGTTGATCGTCGAAGACATTCTGGGCATTGGCATCATTGCCTTGTTGTCCGGGATCGCCGTCAGCGGCTCAGTCAGTTCGGGCGAGGTGTTTTCTACCGTCGGCAAGCTGTCGCTGTTCATGATCGTCGCCTTGGTGATCGGTATTCTCGTAGTGCCGCGCTTGTTGGCTTACGTGGCGAAGTTTGAAAGCAATGAGATGTTGCTGATCACCGTGCTGGGCCTGTGCTTCGGCTTCTGTCTGCTGGTGGTAAAGCTCGAATACAGCATGGTACTGGGCGCGTTCCTGATTGGCGCGATCATGGCCGAGTCGCGGCAATTGTTGAAAATTGAACGCTTGATCGAGCCTATTCGAGACATGTTCAGCGCGATCTTCTTCGTTGCCATTGGCTTGATGATCGATCCTGCGATTCTGGTGCAATACGCTTGGCCGATTGCGGTGATCACCGTAGCGGTTGTCCTCGGCAAAATGTTGTCCTGCGGATTGGGTGCCTTTCTCGCCGGTAACGATGGCAAGACTTCGCTGCGGGTGGGTATGGGCCTGTCACAGATTGGCGAGTTTTCCTTCATCATCGCGGCGCTGGGCATGACCTTGCAGGTCACCAGCGACTTCCTCTATCCGGTGGCGGTCGCGGTTTCCGTTATCACAACTTTGCTAACGCCTTATCTGATTCGCGGTGCCGATCCGCTGTCGAATCAGTTGGCGAGCATCATGCCTCGCCGCGTGGCGCGGGTGTTCGGCATGTACGGTGAGTGGCTGCGCAGCATCCAGCCACAAGGCGAGGGCGCGCTGCTGGCATCGATGATTCGGCGGATTCTGTTGCAGGTCGGGGTCAATCTGGCCCTGGTCGTGGCCATATTCTTTTGCGGAGGCTATTTTGCCGAGCGCATCGGTGTGTATATCAGCGACTGGGTCGGCGACGTTGGGCAACAGAAAGCCTGGATCTGTGGCGCTGCATTGCTGCTCTCACTGCCCTTCCTGATCGCGGCTTATCGCAAGCTCAAAGCGCTGTCGATGCTGTTGGCTGAGATGGGCGTCAAACCGGAGATGGCGGGTCGGCACACGGCGCGAGTGCGCAAGGTGATCGCCGAGGTGATCCCGCTGCTGTCTTTACTGGTGATATTCGTGATGCTCGCGGCGTTGTCCGCCAGCATCCTGCCGACCAACGAACTGCTGATTCTAATCGCCGTGATTGCCGCCATTGTCGCCGCAGTGGCATGGCGCTGGTTCATCAGAGTGCATACGCGAATGCAGATCGCGTTGCTGGAGACGCTGGGGAATAACCAGGAGTCGAACGGGCATTAGCGGCCCGGTTGAAACCTGATAAATCCGGGTACTGTAGGAGTTGTCGGAGGTTACGACGGCGCCGATAGCGGTTTGCCTGACACACCGCTATTCGCAGCCTGCGGCAGCTCCTACAGATCCAGGTAATGCAGCTCAGCTTTCCAGCCAGACGTCCCGCGCCCAGTGCCATACCGATTCCCAGCTTTCTTCGGTGACCAGCTCTTCTTCGCCAGACCACAACACTACGGTGCCGTCTTCTTCGACGCAGTAGTAGTCTTCACCGTCCTGGCAGATCGGGATCAGCTCGCGCGGCACGCCGATGTCCCAGGCTGAGGCGGCGACTTCTGGCAGGTAAGTGTGCGATCCGGGGTCGGTAACGGTCACCGGCTCCAGGCTGCCGTACACCACGTCGCTCACGGTCAGGAGAAATTCCTTGAAGACGAAGGGGATGTTGATGAACAGCTGTTCTTCTACCTCAACGAGTTGATCCTCGTCGGGCAGTTCCAGCGGAACCGGAACAGGTTCATTCGCTTCGCGTAATTGTTCAATGACTTCTTCCACGGCCTGGCTCCTCTGACTTGATGGCGCGGTTTATACAGTAGCTTAAAGCGTTTCTCAAAATAACTATCCCAACGGATAAAACAAAAACCCCGGACAAGTCCGGGGTTTCTGCTTACGCGTGGAGCGGTCTGGATCAACCGTTCTGGCGAATACCTGCAACCAGCCAAGGCTGATTATCGCCTTGTGGGCGTTCCATGTTCCAGCTTTCGCTGAACACTTCACCCTGATCGAAGCGCGAAGACTTGGACACACCGCTGAATGTCAGCGTGGCGATGGTCTTGTCTGCACGATCATCCAGGCCGTCCAGTTGCACGTTCAGATTGTCGATATAGGTCGACTGGAAGGCGTCGCCCAGATCCGCACGTTCTTTCTTCAGGAACTGCAGCATCTGTGGGGTCACGAACTCTTCGATCTTGTCCATTTCGTTCGCATCCCAGTGCTGTTGCAGCGACTGGAAGTGGCTACGAGCAGCTTCAAGGAAGCGGGTTTCGTTGAACCAGGCCGGAGCGTTGATCACCGGAGCGGCTGCCGATGCTGCACCCGAACCACCAAAGATGGAATTCTGGGCAGGCTGTTGAGCGTTTTCGCGCTGATAAGTCATCGGGCCAGCGGCGGTAGCCATTTGCTCGCCTTGTTGCTTACGACGACGGGCCGCGATGAAGCGGAAGATCAGGAAGGCAATGACCGCCATGATCAGGATGTCGAAGATCTGCATCCCCTGGAAGCCGTCGCCCATGAACATGGAAGCGAGCAGGCCGCCAGCAGCGATACCGGCCAATGGGCCGAGCCAGCGGGAAGCACCGCTAGCAGCAGGACGACCAGCAGCGGTTGGTGCTGCGGCTGGAGTGGTCGGAGTGGCTTGGCGCGACTGGTGACTTGGCGCCGAGCCCATGCTCTTGCCACCACCGAAACGCGCAGCGTTGGCTTCGAAGCTCATGGTGAGCCCGATGCACAACGCCATAGCGATGCTTAGAAAACGTTGCATAAGGGTATTCCCGTTTTGTGGATTGCACGCGCGCCATATTGCATAGGGCATATGTGTCTGGCTAGCGGCCAAGTGTTTCCGGCTTTTGCGTGATTGCCGAAGACCCTATGTAGATTGGTCCGTAGGGCTTCGCTGAAAGTTCTGTAGGACAGATCGCCGGACAGTGTCATCTATATGGAGGTGACCGGTGGCTGATTCAATCTGCCGCTGCATCACTGCTGTCTGTGGGAGCTGGGCTTGCCCGCGATAAGGCTGGATACGACTCACATGAAACCGCGTTGACCTTATCGCGGGCAAGCCCAGCTCCTATCAAACAAGAAAATAACTACCTGATCTGGAATGCATTTTCTGTAGGAGTGAGCTTGCTCGCGATCGCGTCAGCACAGGCAATATATTCATCGACCAACAGATCGAATCGCGAGCAAGCTC
>NZ_JAWHNU010000012.1:0-130060 GCF_032582135.1 Pseudomonas syringae group sp. J309-1
CCCCCGAGTGGTCAAACCAAGGCCGGTCAAATATCCAAAGAAAAAACCAACGGAGCTTAACTGACAGGCATTAGGGCTTGCCCGCGATAAGGGCGACTCGGTTCAACTGACACACCGAGGTGCCTGCATCGCGGGCAAGCCCGGCTCCCACAGAACCGCTTTGGCAACGGGTTCGCGATGGTGCCTGCCCGCCAGTGCTCCGTGTGCCCTCTATTCCATCCGCCAACCCCTCCCGGTTCGATCAGCGGAAATTTGATGCCATAAACAAACGTTGCCAGTTCCATGCAGGCTAGGCACATTATCGAATTGGAATAAGCGTCACGCTTCAGACGGCGGTGCGAGCTGGAGCGATGATTTCGCGCACGGAGAAGCCCTTAATGCCCTATGTACCCAACGACCTTTTAAGCAGCCACTTTCAAAGTAACGGTAACGACCTCATCAGCAAGATCGAGGAACAGATCAATCTGGTAGCCCCCAACAGCCCGAACCTTCCGCTTTACCGCGACATGATGCTCACTGTGCTGCGCATGGCTCAGGACGACCGCAATCGCTGGAACGCCAAAATCACGCTGCAAGCCTTGCGCGAACTGGACAATGCTTTCCGGGTACTTGAGCAATTCCGCGGACGTCGCAAGGTGACGGTATTCGGCTCGGCGCGCACGCCGGTTGAGCATCCACTGTATGCAATGGCCAAAGAGCTTGGCGCGCTGCTGGCCAAAGCAGATCTGATGGTCATCACCGGTGCAGGTGGCGGCATCATGGCTGCGGCCCATGAAGGCGCCGGGCTCGATCACAGCCTGGGCTTCAACATCACGTTGCCGTTCGAGCAACATGCCAATGCCACAGTGGAAGGGACCGGCAATTTGCTGCCCTTCCATTTCTTCTTCACCCGCAAGCTGTTCTTCGTCAAAGAGGCCGATGCGCTGGTGCTTTGCCCAGGTGGGTTCGGCACGCTCGATGAAGCGCTTGAAGTACTGACGCTGATTCAGACAGGTAAAAGCCCGCTCGTGCCTATCGTGCTGCTGGATGTGCCGGGCGGGAGCTTCTGGCAGAGCGCACTGGACTTCATCAAGAATCAGCTTGAAGACAACCGCTACATTCTGCCCAACGACATGAAGCTAATGCGTCTGGTCTACAGCGCAGAAGAAGCAGTTGAGGAGATTCATCAGTTCTACAGCAACTTCCATTCAAGCCGCTGGCTGAAGAACAAATTCATTATCCGCATGCATCATCCACTCACCGAGCAGGCGCTTGCGACCATGCAGGAAGCCTTCGCCGATCTGCGGCTGGCTGAAGACTTCCAGCAACATGCTTATCAGGGTGAAGAGCACGAGGCTGATTTCAGCCATCTGACGCGTCTGGTTTTTACTTTCAGTGGACGCAATCAAGGGCGTTTGCGGGAATTGGTGGACTACATCAATTTGTCGGAGAACTGGGCTCAGCCAAGAGCAGAGATGAAGATCCGGGAATCCGAATCGTCAAAGGAAACCTGAGAATCAGTCATCCTCGCCACGGCCGCTCAACAAGCGGCCGATCATATCCATTGGATAACCGCGATAACTCAGAAAGCGCCCCTGTTTGGCGCGCTCCCGCGCATCTGCTGGCAACTGACCGGCAAACTTGCGCTGCCAGGTTTCGTGCATCTTTTCCTGCCAGTTGAAGCCACACTCCCGAATCGCCTGCTCGACTTCCGCCCGTTGCAGCCCTCTCTGGTTCAGCTCCTCACGAATACGTGCAGGACCGTAGCCCGAGCGTGCACGGTATGAGACAAAGCTTTCGAGATAGCGAGCTTCGGACAGCAGCCCTTCTTCCACAAGACGGTCGAGGGCGGGTTCGATGAGTTCAGGAGTTGCGCCACGCTGACGCAGCTTGCGCGTCAGCTCGACACGACCGTGCTCGCGTCGTGCGAGCAGGTCCATTGCGGTGCGCCTTACGGCGACGGGTGTATCAAGTACCGCTGACATGATCTATCAGATATCAACGTCAGCTTCGGCCATGTCATCAGCTGGCGCTGGTGCACGGGAGGCTTCGGACTTGGTATCAACACCTGGGGTCAGCAGCTTCTCGCGAATCATCTTCTCGAGTGTGGCACCGACTTCCGGGTTATCTGCCAGAAACTTGGCCGAGTTGGCCTTGCCCTGACCGATCTTGCTGCCCTGGTAGCTATACCAGGCACCGGATTTCTCTACGAAGCCATGCAACACGGCCAGATCAATGATCTCGCCATTGAGGTAGATACCCTTGCCGTAAAGAATCTGGAACTCTGCCTGACGGAACGGCGGAGCCACCTTGTTCTTGACGACTTTGACACGGGTTTCGCTGCCGACGACTTCGTCGCCCTCTTTCACAGCACCGGTACGACGGATGTCCAGACGGACCGAAGCGTAGAACTTCAGAGCGTTACCACCGGTAGTGGTTGCCGGGCTCCCGAACATCACACCGATCTTCATACGAATCTGGTTGATGAAGATGACGAGGCAGTTGGCGTTCTTGATGTTGCCGGTGATCTTGCGCAGCGCCTGAGACATCAGACGAGCCTGCAGACCCACGTGCATGTCACCCATTTCGCCTTCGATCTCGGCCTTTGGCACCAGCGCGGCAACGGAGTCGACCACGATCACGTCGATGGCGTTGGAGCGCACCAGCATGTCGGTGATTTCCAGGGCCTGCTCGCCGGTGTCCGGTTGCGAAACCAGCAAATCGTCAACATTGACGCCCAACTTGCCTGCGTATTCTGGATCGAGAGCATGCTCGGCATCGACGAACGCACAAGTAGCACCCATTTTCTGGGCCTGGGCGATAACCGAAAGGGTCAGCGTTGTTTTACCGGAAGATTCCGGACCGTAGATTTCAACGATCCGGCCTTTCGGCAAACCGCCAATACCCAGCGCGATGTCCAGCCCGAGCGAACCGGTGGAGATAGAAGGAATCGCCTGGCGGTCATGGTCACCCATGCGCATTACGGCACCTTTACCGAATTGACGCTCGATCTGACCCAAGGCCGCAGCCAAGGCTTTCTTCTTGTTGTCGTCCATTGAAGTCCTCACGTAATCAAATTCAATTAGGGGCCTGACGGCCACAACACCTGTATAAGTAGCCAGTATTATTCCACAGGGTTGAGCGCGCGCCTACCCCTGAGTTGGTATTTCTGCATCGACAAGCTGGATCAGCCCTTTCAGCGCGGCCTTCACCGTTTGTCGGCGCACCTCGTCACGATCTCCGGCGAACTGTTCGCGACGGGAAATCAGCTTTTCACCCACACCCCAGCACAGCCATACCGTGCCAACCGGTTTCTCGATCGAGCCGCCATCCGGGCCGGCTACACCACTGACTGCCACGGCAAACCGTGCGCCGCTGTGACGCTGGGCACCCGACACCATGGCGCGCACCACTTCCTCACTGACCGCCCCGACACGAGCAAAGAGCTCGGCTGGCACTTGCAGCTGGAGATTTTTTTGATGATTGGAGTAAGTGACATAACCGGCTTCAAACCAGGCTGAGCTGCCGGGTATACGGGTAATCGCCTCGGCAATGCCACCCCCCGTGCAGGATTCGGCGGTAGTCACCTGAGCGTTGATTGATTGCAGATGCTCGCCCAGTGTCGCGGCAAGCCGGGTGATTTCATCCAAGGTGCTTTTCCTTTAGATAAGCAGGTAAAAGAAAGCCAGCTAAACCGTCACCGTACACGAGCGCTTTCAAGGTTCAAGCAGAAGCGGCCGCCAGGGACCGCTTCCTTCGAGCAATCATTTGTCTTTCGGTTTCGGGCAGTGCGGTTTCCTGATGGTTTCGACAGTCGTTTCTTTGGGGCGACGACGAGCCTCTTCAATGGGAATGAAACGCCCGCTTCCGGAATCCCTTCCGCGCTTGTTAGCCATAAAAATTCCTTTCACATAGACGCCTGCTCGGGATTGAGTGGCGACGCAGCAAAGTCTATACAGCGATTTCAATCTGTGGGCGCCTGGAAACGCGCCGTGACGAATAAGCCATTTTGCAGCGGGCCTGCGTCGCGAAGCCTCGCGTGGTAATCTTGCGCCCATCGCAAAACGCACGGACTTACCGACCTGTTAGCCCAAAAGGGATATCAGGCACGCCTCCGAATTTGCCCCATCTTTCTAACGAACTTGCCTAACTATCTGATGAATAAAGCAATTTCCGATCTTTCTTCACACACCCCGATGATGCAACAGTACTGGCGGCTGAAGAATCAGCACCCTGACCAGTTGATGTTCTACCGCATGGGCGATTTCTACGAAATCTTCTACGAAGACGCGAAGAAAGCCGCCAAATTGCTGGACATCACCCTGACAGCCAGGGGCCAGTCCGCCGGTCAGAGCATCCCCATGTGCGGGATTCCGTATCACGCTGCCGAGGGTTATCTCGCCAAGCTGGTGAAGCTCGGTGAATCCGTGGTGATCTGTGAGCAGGTTGGCGACCCGGCGACCAGCAAAGGCCCGGTAGATCGTCAGGTAGTACGCATCATCACCCCCGGCACTGTGAGCGATGAAGCTCTGCTGGATGAGCGTCGCGACAATCTGATCGCAGCCGTATTGGGCGATGAACGTCTGTTCGGCCTGGCGGTAATGGACATCACCAGTGGCAATTTCAGCGTGCTGGAAATCAAGGGTTGGGAAAACCTCCTCGCTGAACTTGAGCGCATTAACCCGGTAGAGCTACTGATTCCGGATGATTGGCCACAAGGCCTGCCAGCGGAAAAACGTCGTGGCGCGCGCCGTCGTGCACCATGGGATTTCGAGCGTGACTCGGCACTCAAAAGCCTTTGCCAACAGTTCTCCACTCAGGACCTGAAAGGCTTCGGCTGCGAAAACCTGACCCTCGCCATCGGTGCCGCGGGCTGTCTGCTGGGCTACGCCAAGGAAACCCAGCGCACTGCCCTGCCGCATTTGCGCAGCCTGCGTCACGAGCGTCTGGACGATACCGTCATCCTTGATGGTGCGACCCGACGCAACCTGGAACTGGACACCAACCTGGCCGGTGGTCGCGACAATACGTTGCAATCGGTGGTTGATCGTTGCCAGACCGCCATGGGCACACGCTTGCTGACCCGCTGGCTGAATCGTCCATTGCGCGACCTGTCGATCCTCAAGGCACGCCAGTCGTCGATCACATGCCTGCTGGAACGCTATCGCTTCGAGAATCTGCAACCGCAACTCAAAGAAATCGGCGACATTGAACGAATCCTCGCGCGTATTGGCCTGCGTAACGCCCGACCACGGGATCTGGCACGTCTGCGCGACGCACTGAGCGCGCTGCCTGAGCTGCAAGTGGCGATGACCGAACTTGAAGCGCCGCATCTGCAGGAGCTGGCAAGGATCGCGGGTGTCTATCCCGAGCTGGCCGACCTGCTGCAACGCGCCGTCATTGATAACCCCCCAGCGGTAATCCGCGACGGCGGCGTGTTGAAGACCGGTTATGACGCCGAGCTGGACGAACTGCAGTCTCTGAGTGAAAACGCCGGACAATTCCTGATTGATCTCGAGGCCCGTGAAAAAGCGCGTACCGGGTTGGCCCACCTGAAAGTTGGCTACAACCGGATCCACGGCTACTTCATCGAGCTGCCAAGCAAACAGGCCGAACAGGCACCTGCGGACTATATCCGTCGACAGACGCTGAAAGGCGCCGAGCGCTTTATCACGCCTGAACTGAAAGAATTCGAAGACAAGGCGCTGTCGGCCAAGAGCCGTGCGCTGGCGCGAGAAAAGATGTTGTACGAAGCGTTGCTGGAAGACCTGATTGGTCATCTTGCGCCGCTGCAGGACACCGCATCGGCACTTGCCGAGCTGGATGTGCTGAGCAACCTGGCCGAGCGCGCCCTTAATCTTGATCTGAACTGTCCGAAGTTCGTCGATGAGCCTTGCATGCGCATCGATCAAGGTCGCCACCCGGTGGTAGAGCAAGTGCTGACCTCACCGTTCGTGGCCAACGATCTCGACCTTGATGACAAAACCCGAATGCTGGTCATCACCGGCCCGAACATGGGCGGTAAGTCCACCTACATGCGCCAGACCGCGCTGATCGTGCTGCTGGCCCATATCGGCAGCTTCGTACCAGCGGCGAGTTGTGAATTGTCGCTGGTTGACCGGATCTTCACGCGGATCGGTTCCAGCGATGACCTTGCTGGCGGACGCTCGACCTTCATGGTGGAAATGAGTGAAACGGCCAACATCCTGCACAACGCCACGGACCGCAGCCTGGTACTGATGGATGAAGTGGGACGCGGCACCAGCACCTTCGACGGTCTGTCATTGGCATGGGCTGCGGCAGAATGTCTCGCCCAGTTGCGCGCCTACACTCTGTTCGCCACGCACTATTTCGAGCTGACTGTGCTGCCTGAAAGCGAACCGCTGGTCGCAAACGTGCACCTCAACGCAACAGAGCACAACGAGCGAATCGTGTTCCTTCACCGGGTGCTGCCAGGGCCGGCCAGTCAGAGCTATGGCCTGGCCGTAGCCCAATTGGCGGGGGTTCCAGCCAACGTCATTGTCCGGGCGAAAGAGCATCTACACCGGCTGGAGACCACCAGTCTGCCCCACGAACAACCTCGTCCCAAAGCAGGTAAACCGGCTGCGCCTATGCAGAGCGACATGTTCGCCAGCCTGCCGCATCCGGTGCTCGAAGAGCTTTCCAGGGCAAAACTCGACGATGTCACGCCACGTCAGGCGTTAGAGTTGTTATATGCACTGCAAACTCGCATCTAACGAGAACCGTAACAAGCTGTTAGAATCCCGCGCGGTTTGAGACGCTGACAGCTTTTAGCCTGGCTGAGCAGTTGATCCGGGCCGCGTGAGACGTAGCGAACCCAAGGTCGAACGCCCTGTCGTGCAGTCGATCTGCATTCAGCAGCGTTTACCTAATGCATGTGTTTCACACGGCACGGGAGAATCCCGAACCCGGCAACCCTAAACCGAAGGGCTCTGCTGTCGCCGCCTGAGGAGAGAATTAGAAATGACCTTCGTCGTCACCGACAACTGCATCAAGTGCAAATACACCGACTGTGTGGAAGTCTGTCCGGTGGACTGCTTCTACGAAGGCCCGAACTTCCTGGTGATTCACCCGGATGAGTGCATCGACTGTGCGCTTTGCGAGCCTGAATGCCCCGCTAACGCCATTTTCTCGGAAGACGAGATCCCTGCCGGGATGGAAAACTTCATCGAGCTCAACGCCGAGCTCGCGGACGTCTGGCCGAACATCACCGAGAGAAAAGACCCATTGCCAGACGCAAAAGAGTGGGACGGCAAAACCGGCAAGATCGCAGACCTGGAACGCTAAGAATTCCCGGCTGTTGAAGAAGGCCCCTTTCGGGGCTTTTTTTGTAGGCGTCGTCCGGACTTGAAAGCACTTTTCTCCAGACGAAAAAAGGGGCGGTATGACCCGCCCACATTTTTTCCCTAATCCTTTTAATCCCTTTCATCATCCTGATGAATCGCGTCCTGCGATGTCCTTGACTGTCTTCCTTGACGGCCTGTGCCCATCCGTGGGCACAGTTCTGATAGTAGTGATTTTTACGGCGCGAGCAAGCAGGTTAAATCTTTCAAGATCTTCCAGACCTGAACCGATCTAAAAATAAAACCATATTTATCAACAACTTAATAAACTACTACACTCGAAAAAGCCGATGTTGTTCACGGTATTTCGCAAAGACTTACAGCACGCGTAAGTAATGGCTTACAACGAAAGAGTCAAGTTACGAACCGACCGTGCAGTATTTGAAAAGCCACTAATGGCAGCCAGCTAGTTTCCCGTGCAATAAAAAACACCCCTGAACGGGGTGTTTGTTTTGTATGAAAGATAAACACACAGTTTATCTTCATGAACATTCACATCATTGAAACAATGACTCGCTCGACAGACCATTTTTTTCGAGGATCTCACGCAGACGCTTGAGGCCCTCTACCTGGATCTGTCTGACACGCTCGCGGGTAAGGCCGATTTCCAGCCCTACATCTTCCAGCGTGCTGCTCTCATGTCCGCGCAAGCCGAAACGCCGTATCACGACCTCTCTCTGCTTGTCGGTCAGCTCTGAGAGCCATTGGTCAATGCTCTGTGAAAGATCATCGTCTTGCAGCAACTCACACGGATCGGTAGGGCGATCATCGGTCAGGGTATCGAGCAATGTCTTGTCGGAATCCGGACCGAGAGAAACGTCGACAGAGGAAACACGCTCATTCAGACCAAGCATGCGCTTGACCTCACCCACCGGCTTTTCAAGCAGGTTGGCGATTTCTTCGGGAGAGGGTTCGTGATCGAGTTTTTGCGTCAGTTCGCGAGCAGCCCGCAAATAGACGTTGAGTTCTTTGACGACATGAATCGGTAACCGAATGGTGCGGGTTTGATTCATGATCGCACGTTCAATGGTCTGACGAATCCACCATGTCGCGTAGGTTGAGAAACGGAATCCACGTTCCGGATCGAATTTTTCGACTGCTCTGATGAGCCCGAGGTTGCCCTCTTCGATCAGGTCCAGCAATGACAATCCACGATTCACATAGCGCCTGGCGATTTTTACCACCAGCCGGAGATTGCTCTCAATCATGCGTTTGCGCCCGGCCGGATCACCTTTTTGCGAGAGCCTCGCAAAATGGACTTCTTCTTCCGGGGTGAGCAACGGGGAGAACCCGATTTCATTGAGGTACAACTGGGTCGCATCAAGCGCCCGGGTGTAGTCGATATATTTGTGCTGTTTGAGTGATGTGGAGTTTTTGGTTCTGGATCGGGGAGCAGAGGCAGCATGAGTCTGCTTCTCGTCCGTTTCAAGCTCCGACTCCAGAACGATGCCGGTTTCCATAAGGAGAACCTCATCGTCGATGTCAAACTCCGGCGCTTCTTTGCTAAGAGCCATTGTTATAGTCCTTTGGTGAGTTCGACCTCAAGCTCCAGCGACGCCAGTTCCATGGCAACGCTTGAGCCTGTCCCTCTACGCCAGGAACAGGCTGGCAACAATCAACGACGTGGCAGGAATTGCAGCGGATCTACAGGCTTACCTTGGCGGCGAATCTCAAAATGCAGCTTCACCCGGTCAGTTCCCGTTGACCCCATCTCGGCAATCGTCTGCCCAGCTTTGACCTGTTGCCCCTCCCGAACCAACAGCCTACGGTTGTGGCCGTAAGCACTTACGTAGGTATCGCTGTGTTTGATGATGACTAATTCGCCGTAGCCCCGCAACCCACTCCCGGCGTAAACCACTGACCCATCAGACGCAGCTAAAACAGGCTGTCCCAAATCTCCAGCGATATCAATGCCTTTATTCAAACTACCGTTTGAAGAAAATTTCCCGATCAAAACACCGTTCGACGGCCACGTCCAGCCCTTGGGAGACGGCCCGGCAGGCACTGTAGAGCTGCCCGCTGGAGGCGGAACCACCGTCACCGGCTTGGAAATAACCGTGGTTTTCACAGAGCCAGAAGGACTTGTTGTCGTTGAAGTCGTCGTGGACGCAACAGGTGGACGCCCGGTTCCAGATGAACTCGCGACGGCCGACGATGTTGAATTTGAACGCCCGTCGAAGCGAATCGTCTGACCCGGACGAATCGTGTAGGGTTCAGGAATCTGATTACGCGCCGCCAGCGCCTTGTAGTCCCAGCCGTAACGGAAGGCAATGGAAAAAAGCGTATCGCCACGACGGACGACATATTGTCCGGTGGTCACAGTTGGACGCTGAGGGGCAGCATTGTTATTACGATCGACAACACGCACGCCACCGGACGGCGCACTGGAACAACCGACCAAGAGGACACTGAGCGCAATGCCAATCACCAGCCGCTGAAAACTTGTTGAATAACTACGCTGCCGAATGACTGTGCGACTCACCCGCCACTCCCTTTACTGGTGACTGAATTAAAGATGCCTATTGTGCCGTAATAACGGCTGGCAGCTACTGCTTAATGCTTTGAAGCCAATGGATACATCAGGGCTCGCCGTTTCTCGAGCTCAACTGCGCTGCCGGCCCTCAATGCCATGAGGTAGACAGGCGGTGGTGCGCAGAATTCAGTGAGTTGTCATCAAGCCAGCGGACCATTGAGCAAAGGTACAAAACGTACCGCTCCCAGCACATGCCGGGAGAACCCGTTTTCCTCACGCACAATCAGCATCAACTGCTGCACCTCGCCCGATCCGACCGGGATAACCAATCGCCCTCCGGGTGCAAGCTGGTCAAGCAAAGCCTGCGGCACGTCGGTTGCTACGGCGGTCACGATAATCCCGTTGTACGGTGCCAGCGCCGGCCAGCCTTCCCAACCGTCGCCCCAGCGAAACACGACGTTGCGAAGGTTCAGCTCAACCAGACGCTCCTTGGCGCGATCCTGCAGGACCTTGATGCGCTCAACCGAAAACACACGCTCTACCAACTGTGCCAGCACGGCAGTCTGGTAGCCGGAACCGGTACCGATCTCCATGACCTTGTCCAGAGGACCTGCCGCCAACAGCAGCTCGCTCATGCGCGCGACCATGTAAGGCTGAGAAATGGTCTGGTTATGACCAATCGGCAGCGCCGTATCTTCGTAGGCGCGATGAGCCAGAGCTTCATCGACAAACAGATGCCGCGGGGTCTTGCGTATGACTTCCAGCACCTGCGCGTTGGACAGCCCTTCATCGTAGAGACGTTGAATCAGACGCTCGCGAGTCCGCTGGGAGGTCATCCCGATTCCACGACGTAACAGATCATCTTGCTCGCGCGACATCAAAGAAGGCCCTCCAGCCATTTGTTCAGGCTAGCGAACCCGTCCTGGTAAGTACGATCAAGCTGCAAGGGAGTAACAGAAACATAACCCTGCATCACTGCATGAAAATCCGTGCCTGCACCGCCATCCTCTGCGTCACCGGCAGCTGCAATCCAGTAGCCGGCCCGACCGCGTGGGTCGACGACCTTGATCGGCGCTGCAGCTCTCGCCCGATGACCAAGACGGGTCAATTGAATACCCCGAATACGATCAACGGGCAGATTGGGAATGTTCACGTTCAACACTGTGCGCGGTGGCAAATCAAGCTGCTCATGAGCCTCGACCAGCATTCGCGCGTAATGCGCAGCGGTCGCCAGGTTATCCGGCTGACGCGACAGGAAAGAGAACGCAAATGAAGGCTTGTTCAGGAATCGACCCTCAAGCGCTGCCGCCACGGTACCGGAATACAGCACGTCGTCCCCCAGGTTCGCGCCCAGGTTGATACCCGACACGACCATATCCGGTTGCACGTCCAGCAACCCGTTAAGGCCCAGGTGCACACAATCGGTCGGCGTACCGTTGACGCTGATGAAACCGTTCTCCAAGGCATGGGGATGCAAAGGCCGGTCGAGCGTCAACGAGCTACTGGCGCCGCTTTTGTCTTGATCGGGGGCGATCACCACGCACTCGCTGTAATCGGCCAGCGCCGCATACAACGCAGCGAGACCGGGTGCGGTGACCCCGTCATCGTTAGAAATCAGAATACGCATGAGCTGTCCGTCTGCCCAACCGGCGCCAGATCAACAAGTTCGCGCACCAGTACAGTGGCGAAGCATCCGGGCGGAAGGACGAATTCCAGTTGCAGAATGTCAGGCTCGGGATAATGCCACGTCAACCGCCCAATGGGCAGTCGCAGGATGCGTCGTTCGTGCTCCATTCCTGCTCTTGTGAGCCAGTCGCGCAATGCCGACTCGCGATTGGCCACGTCATTTTCCAGCGCGGCCGTGGCTCCGGAGGCTGGCGATGGGCCTTCTCCCCATTGCGGACCGGTCGGATGCAGATCGAGAATCGCCAGCCGAGGATCGCTGCATTCATTTTCGCCCGCCGGGAAGAAACTGCGGCTGTCGGTGAATGCCAGCAAATCGCCCACCTGAGCAACCTGCCATGAACCATCAGCAACACGGGACGCCAGGACCTGATTGAACAGGTAACTGCGAGCAGTGGATAACAGTCGGGAACGCACTGCACGCTGCTCCGGCAATGCCTGACGCGCAGCGTAATCGCGTGCTTCCCCCAGATTCCCGCCCTGGTAGCCAAATCGCTGGGCACCGAAGTAATTGGGGATCCCGGCCTTGGCGATCAACTCAAGTCGCGCGTTCAGCGCGTCTTTGTCGACATTCAGTTGGGTCAGACGCAACGTGAATCCATTTGCAGCATGGGCACCGCGTTGAAGCTTGCGCTTGTGACGGGTGCTTTGAAGAATTTTCAGGGTCTCGTTTTCCGCCGAACTCAAGTCGGGGTCAGCCTTGCCCGGCAACTGGATGCTGAACCATTGACGAGTCAGGGCCTGACGATCCTTCAACCCGGCATAGCTGACAGTCCTCAACTGAACGCCAGCAGCACGCGCCAGACGGCGGGCGGCTTCCTCAGTGTTGAGGCCGCGTTTCTCGACCCATAACCATAAATGCTCGCCATCGCCGGAGAGCGGGATGTCCAGCACTTCATCGACCTGAAAATCTTCGGCGGTCGCCTTGAGCACCGCGCTGCCCAGCGGCTGACCATAGGCTTGCGGGCCCAGCAGTTCTGATTCGGTCATGCGGACAGCAACAGCGCGACGGCGTGAACGGCGATGCCTTCTTCACGACCTGTGAAACCGAGCTTCTCAGTGGTGGTTGCCTTGACGTTCACTTGATCCAGCTCGACTTGAAGATCCTCTGCGATCAATGCCCGCATGGATTCGATATGAGGGGCCATTTTCGGTGCCTGAGCAACAATCGTCGCGTCCACATTGCCCACTTTCCAGCCCTTTCTTTTCACCAGCTTCAAGACGTGGCGCAGCAATGCGCGGCTGTCAGCGCCTTTGAACTGCGGATCGGTGTCCGGGAAATGCTTGCCGATATCACCCAGTGCGGCAGCGCCGAGCAATGCATCACTCAAGGCGTGCAGCAGAACATCACCATCGGAATGAGCGAGCAGGCCGAATCGGTGAGCAATGCGCACGCCACCCAGGGTGATGAAGTCGCCTTCAGCGAAACGGTGCACATCATAGCCATGGCCAATACGCATAAAAAAACGCCCTGAAAAAAGTCAGGGCGTGATTCTACCTACTTTGTCGACGCTTAGCTGTTCAACGCGTCGCCATGATGCCGCAGGTGGTCTTCAATAAAGCTGGCGATGAAGAAATAGCTGTGGTCGTAACCGGGCTGCATCCGCAATGTCAGAGGATGCCCCGCCGCTTTCGCCGCCTGAACCAGCGCTTCGGGCTTGAGCTGGTTGGCGAGAAAGTCATCGCGATCACCCTGATCCACCAGGATCGGCAGCTTCTCGCGCGCATCGGCAATCAGCACAGTGGCATCCCATTCGCGCCAGCGGGAGCGCTCTTCACCCAGGTAACGGGAAAAGGCTTTCTGCCCCCAAGGGCAATCCATCGGATTAGTGATCGGCGAAAACGCCGAGACCGATTTATAGCGCCCCGGATTACGCAACGCGCAGATCAGCGCACCATGGCCGCCCATGGAGTGGCCGCTGATCCCACGCGCCTGCGAAGCCGGGAAATGCTCCTCGACCAACGCAGGCAATTCGTTCACCACATAGTCATGCATGCGGTAATGCCTGGCCCACGGTTCCTGGGTGGCATTGAGATAGAACCCGGCACCGAGGCCAAAATCCCACGCGCCATCAGGATCGCCCGCAACACCAGGGCCACGCGGGCTCGTGTCCGGAGCGACGATGATCAACCCCAACTCGGCCGCGACGCGTTGAGCCGCCGCCTTCTGCATGAAGTTTTCATCAGTACAGGTCAGACCGGAAAGCCAGTACAGCACTGGTAACTTGCCACCCTGCTCCGCCTGCGGCGGCAGGTAGACAGCAAACACCATGTCACAGCCGAGCACCTCGGAATGATGCTTGTAACGCTTGTGCCAGCCGCCAAAGCTTTTCTGACAGGAAATATTCTCTAGAGCCATGGTCGTAAACTCCCAGGCACAAGCTACAAGCTTCAAGCTGCAAGAGGCGCGGAACCCTCTTGTAGCTTGTCGCTTGAAGCTTGCAACTGCTTAAAAGTGAATGACTGTGCGGATGCTTTTGCCTTCGTGCATCAGGTCGAACGCCTTGTTGATGTCTTCAAGCCCCATGGTGTGGGTAATAAAGGTATCCAGCGGGATTTCGCCTGTCTGAGACTTTTCGACGTAGCTTGGCAGTTCGGTACGACCACGCACGCCGCCGAAAGCCGAACCGCGCCAGACGCGACCGGTCACCAGCTGGAATGGGCGAGTGGCGATTTCCTGACCCGACGGCGCTACGCCTATGATCACCGATTCGCCCCAGCCTTTGTGGCAGCATTCCAGCGCGGCACGCATCAGGTTCACGTTACCGATACATTCGAAGCTGTAATCCACACCACCGTCGGTCAATTCAACGATCACATCCTGAATCGGCTTCTCGTGATCTTTCGGATTAATGAAATCGGTCGCACCCAGTTCACGGGCCACGTCGAATTTCGCCGGGTTGATGTCGATTGCGATGATCCGCGAAGCCTTGGCCATTTTCGCGCCGATGATCGCAGCCAGGCCGATACCACCCAGACCAAAGATGGCGACAGTCGCACCCTCTTCGACTTTGGCGGTGTTGAGCACAGCACCAATACCGGTGGTGACGCCGCAGCCCAACAGGCAGACTTTTTCCAGCGGAGCTTCTTTCGGGATTTTGGCCAGAGAAATTTCCGGCACCACGGTGTACTCGGAGAACGTCGAGCAACCCATGTAGTGATAAACCGGCTCGCCGTTGTAGCTGAAACGGGTCGTGCCATCAGGCATCAGGCCTTTGCCCTGAGTAGCGCGAACTTTCTGGCAAAGGTTGGTTTTGCCGGACTTGCAGAACTTGCACTCCCGGCACTCGGCGGTATAAAGCGGGATCACATGGTCGCCGACTTCCAGGGACGTAACGCCTTCGCCGATGGCCTCAACAACACCGCCGCCTTCGTGACCCAGAATGCACGGGAACACACCTTCAGAATCGGCACCGGACAATGTGTAAGCGTCGGTATGGCAAACACCGGAGGCAACGGTACGAATCAACACCTCACCGGCCTTTGGCGCTTCGACGTCAACTTCAACGATTTGCAGCGGTTCATTGGGGGCAAAGGCAACAGCAGCACGTGACTTGATCATCAATCTTTCTCCAACGAGGTTAAAACGATGGAGGGAGTGTAAAGCACTGCCGTTTGGTTAATAATCCGATCAAAAGCAAAACATTATTGCTGAACAGGGATAATAGATGTACATCAACCGCTGGGAAGGCCTGGATGAGTTCGTCGCAGTGGCTGAATGCGGGCAGTTCACGGCAGCAGCTGAACGTATGGGCGTTTCGTCCTCGCACATCAGTCGGCAAATCGCCCGCCTCGAAGAACGCTTGCAGACCCGCCTGCTGTATCGCAGCACCCGGCGGGTCGCCCTGACCGAAGCGGGTCAGACGTTTCTGCACCATTGCCAGCGCTTGCAGGATGGTCGCGAGGAAGCGCTGCGCGCAGTGGGTGACTTGACCAGCGAACCCAAAGGCTTGCTGCGCATGACCTGCGCGGTGGCTTACGGCGAACGCTTTATCACGCCGCTGGTGACGCGCTTCATGGACCTCTATCCGCAGATCCGGGTGGAAATCCAGTTGAACAATGACACTTTGGACATGGTTCATGAGGGACTGGATCTGGCCATCAGGTTGGGCCGATTACAGGATTCACGCCTGGTAGCAACCCGCCTCGCGCCACGCCGGATGTACCTGTGCGCATCGCCGTCCTATCTGGAGCGATACGGGCGACCGCACAGCCTGTCGGAGCTAAGCCGACACAATTGCCTGATCGGCAGCAGCGACACCTGGTTGCTTCAACAAAACGGACGGGAGTTTTCCCAGCGTGTTCAGGGTAACTGGCGCTGCAACAGTGGGCAGGCGGTGCTTGATGCTGCGCTGCACGGCGTGGGGTTGTGTCAGCTACCGGATTATTACGTGTTGAGCCATCTCAACAGTGGCGCGCTGGTTTCCCTGCTAGAGACTCATCAACCGCCGAATACTGCGGTATGGGCATTATATCCCCAGCAGCGGCATCTGTCGCCAAAGGTGCGCAAGCTGGTGGATTATCTGAAAGAAGGGTTGGCGTTACGGGATGAGTACCGGTAGCGGGCATTCGCTTAACCAGCAGGGAGTCGATGTCCGCGTGCTGGCTCAAAATCCCCTGTGGGAGCGAATTCATTCGCGAAGAGGCCGGTACATCCGCTAGTTATCGATCAATAGAAATACCGCCTTCCCGAATAAATTCGGTCCCACAGGTCCTCTGTTTTCCATCCGAGCGCGCTACGGCAAGATCACTGGCGAGCACCTAAAGAAACTAGCGATTGAACTCGCTACGCCGCTGCCGCAACCACTCAAGATCCTCAGGGCGAGTGACCTTGATGTTGTCCGAGCGTCCTTCGATCAATCGGGGCGACTGTCCTGCCCATTCGATGGCAGACGCTTCATCGGTAATGGCAACGTCGGAAACCAGACCGTCAGCCAGCGCACGGTGCAGCGCGCCCAGGCGAAACATCTGCGGGGTATACGCTTGCCAGATCAGGCTACGGTCTACCGTTTCGGTGACCCGGCCATCAGGCCCCGCACGCTTGAGCGTGTCGCGGGCTGGAACGGCCAGCAGACCTCCGACCGGGTCATCGGCCAGCTCACCCAGCAGGTTATCCAGATCTGAACGCGCCAGATTAGGCCGCGCGGCATCGTGCACCAACACCCAATCATGGTCATCCGCACCTTGGGCATGCAAATGCAGCAACGCGTTTAGCACCGAATCCGCACGCTCTTTGCCGCCATCAACCCGCGTAATCCGCGAATCCAGCGCACACGGCAGATTGGGCCAGTAAGGGTCGTCCACAGCCAGACTGATCACCAGGCCCTTGAGACGGGGGTGATCGAGAAAACAGAGAAGGCTGTGTTCAAGAATTGTCAGGCCGCCCAGTTGCAAATACTGCTTGGGACGATCTGCGGCCATACGGGCACCAACACCCGCGGCAGGAATGACTGCCCAGAAGGCAGGAAGGATGCACTTATTCACGAGGTAAGCTTCACAGAGCCAGCTTCATTGTGCCAACTGATAGAGCGTTTCGCCTTCCTTGACCATGCCCAGTTCATGACGGGCACGCTCTTCGACGGTTTCCATACCTTTTTTGAGCTCAAGCACTTCAGCGTCCATGACCCGATTGCGCTCAAGCAGCGCTTCGTTTTCGGCATGTTGGTCAGCGATCTGCTGATTAAGGCTGGCCACTTGCGCCAGACTCCCGTTCCCTACCCACAGGCGATATTGCAGGCCTGCAAGCATCAGGATCAGGACGAGAAACAACCAGTTAGGACTGCGCATTGAATATCAGGTACCCAGTAAAAAAGACAGCAGAGCCGACAACGTGAAGCCAACAATACAACAGGGACTGAGGGCATAGAGCCTGGCAGGGCCAGGCTCTATAGCGGTGTTAGCCGCATCAATGCTGATCAATCATCCGGGAAAGCAGGCGATTGTCACAGCACCGGCTGTCTTTTTACCATCTCGGTGTCAGCCGCGAAACTCGCCGCGACCACGGTATACCGCCTTGGCACCCAGTTGCTCTTCAATACGCAGCAACTGGTTGTACTTGGAAATACGATCAGAACGGCTCAACGAACCGGTCTTGATCTGACCCGCGGAAGTACCCACTGCCAGATCGGCGATCGTGGAATCTTCGGTTTCGCCAGAGCGGTGCGAAATAACAGCGGTGTAACCAGCAGCCTTGGCCATCTGAATGGCTTCCAGCGTTTCGGTCAGGGTACCGATCTGGTTGAACTTGATCAGGATCGAGTTACCGATTTTCTTGTCGATGCCTTCCTTGAGGATCTTGGTGTTGGTCACGAACAGGTCGTCACCTACCAGTTGCACCTTGTCGCCGATCTTGTCGGTGAGAATCTTCCAGCCATCCCAGTCGGACTCGTCGAGACCGTCTTCGATAGAGATGATCGGGTGCTTGCTGACCAGATCGGCCAGGTAGTCAGCGAAACCGGCGGAGTCGTACTCGCCCTCTTCGCTCAGAACGTATTTGCCGTTCTTGTAAAACTCGCTCGCCGCACAGTCCAGCGCCAGGGTCACGTCGGTCCCCAGCTTGTAGCCAGCGTTGGCAACAGCTTCGGCGATAGCGTCCAGTGCATCGGCATTGGAGTTGAGGTCAGGTGCAAAACCACCTTCGTCACCTACCGCGGTGTTCAGGCCACGAGCCTTCAGCACAGCTTTGAGGTGATGAAAAATCTCGGTGCCCCAGCGCAGGCCTTCGGAAAAGGTCTTGGCGCCGACAGGCTGAATCATGAATTCCTGAATGTCGATGTTGTTATCGGCATGCTCGCCACCGTTGATGATGTTCATCATCGGAACCGGCATCGAGTAAACGCCCGGCGTACCGTTCAGGTTGGCAATGTGCGCGTACAACGGCAGATCCTGATCCTGAGCAGCGGCTTTCGCGGCGGCCAGGGATACAGCGAGGATCGCGTTGGCGCCCAGGCTGGCTTTGTTTTCAGTACCGTCCAGAGCAATCATGGCGCGGTCCAGCGCTTGCTGATCAACCGGATCCTTACCCAGCAACAGGTCGCGGATCGGGCCGTTGATGTTGGCTACAGCCTTGAGAACGCCCTTGCCCAGGTAACGGCTCTTGTCGCCATCACGCAGCTCCAGCGCCTCGCGCGAGCCGGTTGAAGCACCGGACGGAGCGCATGCGCTGCCGATGATGCCGTTGTCGAGGAGCACATCTGCTTCCACGGTGGGATTGCCACGGGAGTCGAGAACTTCACGACCTTTGATGTCGACGATTTTTGCCATTGTTGTAAACACTCCAAGATTGACGAAAACGACGCAGCTGGGAAATGCCTGTCGCTCAAGGGCTCATTACAGGGCAGACCTTAGAGCGACAAACCCCGACCTGGGGCCGGGGGATGTAAACGTGCGGCACTTTACCGGAGGCTAACCTGCCGGAGAAGCCCGATTTAAGCGGTTTCTACTGCCGGGAAGCTTTTGACCAACTCATCCAGAGCCTTGAGCTGAGCCAGGAATGGCTCCAGCTTGTCCAGACGCAAGGCGCAAGGGCCGTCGCATTTGGCATTGTCCGGATCAGGATGAGCCTCAAGGAACAATCCAGCGAGGTTTTGACTCATGCCGGCCTTCGCCAGTTCCAATACCTGCGCACGACGACCGCCAGCAGAATCCGAACGACCGCCCGGCATTTGCAAGGCGTGGGTCACGTCGAAAAATACCGGGTAGTTGAACTGCTTCATGATGCCGAAACCGAGCATGTCCACAACCAGGTTGTTGTAGCCAAAACTGGTGCCGCGCTCACAGAGGATCAGTTGATCGTTACCGGCCTCCTCACACTTGCTCAGGATGTGTTTCATTTCCTGAGGGGCGAGGAACTGGGCTTTCTTGATGTTGATCACAGCGCCAGTGCGGGCCATGGCAACCACCAGATCGGTCTGACGCGACAGGAAAGCAGGCAGTTGAATGATGTCGCAAACTTCAGCGACAACCTTGGCCTGCTCTGGCTCATGCACGTCAGTGATCAACGGAACATTGAAGGTCTTTTTAACCTCTTCAAAGATCCGCATGCCCTCTTCCAGGCCAGGGCCACGGTAGGAGTGCATGGACGAACGATTAGCTTTGTCGAAACTGGCCTTGAACACGTAAGGGATTCCGAGCTTTTCGGTAACCCGCACGTATTCTTCGCAAATCTGCATGGCCATGTCACGGGACTCGAGAACGTTCATGCCACCGAAAAGCACCATTGGCTTGTCGTTGGCAATGTCGATTGAGCCTACGCGGATAGTTTTCTGAGCCATGTTCTGAGTTTCCCGAATCAAGAATTTTTCTTGTGTTGAGTCAGTGCGGCCTTGACGAAGCCGCTAAACAGCGGGTGACCGTCGCGAGGTGTCGAGGTGAACTCAGGGTGGAACTGGCAAGCCACGAACCATGGATGATCCGGGGCTTCGACCACTTCTACCAGCGCGCCATCACCGGAACGACCCGACACTTTCAGGCCGGCTTCCAGCAACTGCGGCAGCAGGTTGTTGTTCACTTCGTAGCGATGACGATGACGCTCGACGATCACATCGCTGGCGTAGCAGTCGTGCACCAGCGAACCTGGCTCAAGCTGACATTCCTGAGCGCCCAGGCGCATTGTGCCGCCCAGATCGGAGCTCTCAGTACGGGTTTCGACTGCGCCAGTGGCATCTTCCCACTCGGTGATCAGACCAACGACGGAGTGCGCGCCATTACGATCAAACTCGGTGGAGTTGGCGTCTTTCCAGCCCAGCACGTTACGAGCGTATTCGATCACGGCCACTTGCATGCCCAGGCAGATGCCCAGATACGGCACCTTGTTCTCACGAGCGAACTGAACGGCAGTGATCTTGCCTTCCACGCCACGCAGACCGAAGCCGCCCGGGACCAGAATCGCATCCACACCTTCCAGCAGCGCAGTGCCCTGGTTCTCGATGTCTTCAGAGTCGATGTAGCGCAGGTTGACCTTGGTACGGTTGGTGATGCCAGCGTGACTCATCGCTTCGATGAGCGACTTGTAAGCGTCCAGCAACTCCATGTATTTGCCGACCATGGCGATGGTGACTTCATGCTCAGGATTGAGCTTGGCGTCTACCACAGCGTCCCACTCGGACAGGTCTGCGCTGTTGCATTGCAGGCCGAAGCGCTCGACGACGAAATCGTCCAGACCCTGAGAGTGCAGGATGCCCGGAATCTTGTAGATGGTATCGGCGTCTTCCAGAGCGATGACGGCGCGCTCTTCGACGTTGGTGAACTGAGCGATCTTGCGACGCGACGAAATGTCGATCGGGTGATCGGAACGGCATACCAGAACGTCAGGCTGCAGGCCGATGGAACGCAATTCCTTCACCGAATGTTGGGTCGGCTTGGTTTTGGTTTCGCCAGCGGTCGCGATATAAGGAACCAGTGTCAGGTGCATCAGCATGGCGCGCTTGGCACCTACTTCGAAACGCAACTGACGGATCGCTTCCAGGAACGGTTGCGACTCGATATCACCCACGGTGCCGCCGATCTCGACCAGAGCAACATCGGCATCGCCTGCGCCCTTGATGATCCGGCGTTTGATTTCGTCGGTGATGTGCGGAATAACCTGAATCGTCGCCCCCAGATAATCACCACGGCGCTCTTTGCGCAGGACGTGTTCATACACACGGCCAGTGGTGAAGTTGTTGTTCTGGGTCATGGTCGTGCGGATGAACCGCTCGTAGTGGCCAAGGTCCAGATCGGTTTCGGCGCCGTCATGCGTGACGAACACTTCACCGTGCTGGAACGGGCTCATGGTGCCCGGATCGACGTTGATATAGGGGTCAAGCTTCAGCATGGTGACCTTAAGTCCCCGCGCCTCCAGGATGGCCGCCAATGAAGCCGAGGCAATGCCTTTCCCCAATGAAGAAACAACACCGCCCGTGACGAAGATGTAGCGCGTCATGAAAAACCCTAGAAGTCTGCGTTAAAGCGGTCAGAGCCGCCGGGGAAAGCGAAGGAAGGCCGAAGCCCCCGATTACCGACAAAATTCACGGTGAACTCCGAACTGCTGCGTTGAAACGGACTGACTGAAAAAGCCTGTCAATTGCGCGCCACATGTCAAGAATCATCCAGCAAAGACTGGTTGGTAACCGGCAACTCATGTCGATCCAAAAGGATCCACAGAAGCTGTATCAAGAAGGGAGCGTAGTCTACCGGAATTGGGCTTTCAGCTCAAACTTTGGTCATTCGTCGGCGGCACCCAATGCAACACCCAGCTTTCATGGCCGCAAACATTGAGCGCAGGCAGGTTTGCCACCGCCAGAATTTCGCCGTTCCGGAACAGCAGCGGCAATCGGCCGCGGACAAATAGCGGTATTTCGCGCTCATTGAGCAGACGCTTGAGATCGCGACGTCCGCGGCCCGGCAGGCTGAGCACCTCTCCTCCCTGGCGATAGCGCACCTCCAGCAGTCCCGAAGGAGTTTCACCGTCAATGAAAACCTGACCGTTACCAGGCAGCTCCAGCGCAAGTCGCGCGTCCATCCAGGATTGAGCGGGCTGCATCAGTGGCTGCAGCCAATTGTCGGAAAGCCACCAGATACGCCCCTGATCACGATGCAGTTCCCCATCGGCCAGCCGCCACACCGGGCGCCCGCCCGGCCCCGCGTCCCGGAGATTTTCCCAGCCAACCCAATGATCGCTGTCCGGCAGTCGGGTCAGCGGTGCAAGCCAATGGCGCAGCGCGTTTCGTTGCCTGGCGGGAGACAGGTTAGCCAGCTCAGGCAGTGCCAGAGAGGGCACCTTGAGCCAGCCAAATGCATGGAGTGATTGCGCCGACTCCAGATCAGCCTGGGCCAGTTCCTCAAGCAGTTGCTGCGCTTCATCCAGATGAGCGGCCGTGCGCGCCATACTCGCGGTCGCCTGCGGCCAGCGGGACTTCACTACCGGCAGCACCTGACTGCGCAGGTAGTTGCGCGAATAATGAGAGTCTTCGTTGCTGGGATCTTCGACCCACAGCAGACGATGCTTAGTCGCATAGGCTTCCAGCTCCTCCCGGGAAATACTCAGCAAGGGCCTGAGCAGATGCCCCTGTCCCAACGTGCGGCTAACCGGCATGCCCGCCAGCCCCCGAACCCCCGCGCCGCGCAACAAGCGAAACAGCAGGGTTTCAGCCTGATCGTCCTGATGCTGACCGGTCAGTAGCACTTCATCTTCAGCAAGGAGATCGCTGAAAGCGGCGTAACGCGCATCACGCGCGGCCTGTTCGAGGCTAGCGCCCGACTTCACCTGAACGCTGATCACTCGCAAAGGAACGCCAAGCGCCTCGCAAACCTGCTGGCAATGCAGCGGCCATGCATCAGCAACAGCCTGTAGGCCGTGATGGACATGTAGGGCATTTAGAGACGGCAGGCTTTCGCGTTTTGCGAGTTCAGCCAGAAGGTGAAGCAAGACAGTTGAATCCAGGCCACCGGAAAAACCGACATACCAGGCTGGCGCGCTACGCCAGGGTGCCAGGACTTGAAGAAGCCTGGCGGGGAGATCATGACCGGAGGGTTTGGATGTGGTCATTAGACTTCATTGCTTCCTGTGGGAGCGAATTCATTCGCGAAGAGGCCCGTACAGCCAAAACATCTTCACCGTCTTACTGAATGCCTTCGCGAATAAATTCGCTCCCACAAGAACGCGATTGAAGCGTCGCCTCTGAATCAGAGACCGTAGCTCATCAAACGATCATAACGACGAGCCAGCAGCGCATCGTTATCGAACTTCTTGAGCATCGCCAGCTGGCTGCTCAATTCCTGACGGATTGCCAGTGCAGCAGCGGCCGGGTCGCGGTGTGCACCGCCCAGAGGCTCGGAAATGACTTTATCGACAATACCCAGGCCTTTCAGGCGATCAGCCGTAATGCCCATGGCTTCAGCAGCGTCAGGAGCCTTTTCTGCGGTTTTCCACAGAATCGACGCGCAACCTTCCGGAGAGATAACTGCGTAGGTGGAGTACTGGAGCATGTTCAACTGATCGCAGACACCGATTGCCAATGCGCCGCCAGAACCACCTTCGCCAATAACAGTGGCAATGATCGGCGTTTTCAGACGCGCCATGACCCGCAGGTTCCAGGCAATCGCTTCACTCTGGTTACGCTCTTCGGCGTCGATACCCGGGTATGCGCCCGGTGTGTCGATGAAGGTCAGGATCGGCATCTTGAAACGCTCGGCCATTTCCATCAGACGACAGGCCTTGCGATAGCCCTCAGGACGCGGCATGCCGAAATTACGACGAACCTTTTCACGCACTTCACGGCCTTTCTGATGGCCAATGATCATAACCGGCTGACCTTCCAGACGGGCAACACCGCCAACAATCGCAGCGTCGTCGGAGAAGTGACGGTCGCCATGCAGCTCATCGAACTCGGTGAAGATGTGCTGAATGTAGTCCAGAGTGTACGGACGACGCGGGTGACGCGCCATGCGTGCAATCTGCCAACTGGTCAGGTTGCCGAAAATGCTTTCGGTCAGCGTGTTGCTCTTGTCTTGCAGTCGCGAGATCTCATCGCCAATGTTGAGCGAGTTGTCATTACCTACCAGGCGCAATTCTTCAATCTTGGCTTGCAGGTCAGCGATCGGCTGTTCGAAATCAAGAAAATTCGGGTTCATAGGCATCCGTCTTGGGTCGACGGCCAAGAGGCCGGCCGGTTGATCCGTTAGCGCCTTACCTTACGGGAACAGGCGCATTCAGGTCGAGTTTAAAAAATTCTGGGCTGATGCTTTCAGCGATACTGCAGGAAGACGTTCTCACGTCCGAACTGGTCACGCAGAGCTTGAATCAAGCTGTCTGCGGGATCAATTCGCCACGCTTCGCCGAACTGCAGCAAGGCCTTGGCATCCAGCCCGGTGTAATCCAGAGTAATCGGGCACGCACCGCGATGGCGCTTGCACAAATCGCCAAGCCAGCGCAGCCGGTCGCCTTTCAGCGCTTCGGCACGCACAGTCAGACGCAAGCTTTCTGCCAGATTTGTACGCGCATCTTCGATGCTCATCACGCGCTTGGCACGCAAGCGAAGACCACCAGAGAAATCGTCGTTGCTGACCTCACCCTCGACCACCACCATCGCGTCGGTCTGCAGCAAGGCCTGCGCCGAATGAAACGCTTCGGCAAAAAGCGAAGCTTCTATTCGTCCAGAGCGGTCGTCAAGGGTGATAAACCCCATCTTGTCGCCCTTCTTGTTCTTCATGACCCGCAACGCGATGATCAGACCTGCGACGGTCTGAGTGTCACGCGCCGGCTTGAGGTCGATGATTCGTTGCCGTGCAAAACGGCGAATCTCGCCTTCATATTCGTCAATCGGGTGACCGGTCAGGTACAGCCCAAGGGTTTCCTTCTCGCCGCGCAAACGGTCCTTGAGACTACCTTCCTTGGCCTTGCGATGATTGGCATACACATCGGTATCTTCTTCGACGAACAGTCCGCCGAACAGGTCCGAATGGCCGCTGTCATGACTGCGTGCAGTCTGCTCGGCGGCCTGAATCGCTTCTACCAGGGAGGCCAGCAACACTGCGCGGTTGCGGTCGATATTGGCTTGGTACGCTTTGGGTTCGGTTTCAAAGTAAGGACCGAGACGATCAAGTGCACCACTGCGAATCAGACCATCCAGGGTCCGCTTATTGACGCGCTTGAGGTCGACACGGGCGCAGAAATCGAACAGATCCTTGAACGGTCCGTCTTCACGGGCTTCGGTAATCGCTTCAACCGGGCCTTCACCCACCCCCTTGATCGCGCCAAGGCCGTAAATGATGCGGCCGTCTTCACTCACCGTGAACTTGTATTCGGACGCGTTCACATCCGGCGCATCCAGGCGAAGCTTCATGATCCGCACTTCTTCGATCAAGGTCACGACCTTGTCGGTGTTGTGCATATCCGCCGACAGCACCGCGGCCATGAACGGCGCCGGGTAATGGGCTTTCAGCCAGGCCGTCTGATACGACACCAGGCCATAGGCAGCCGAGTGAGATTTGTTGAAGCCATAACCGGCGAATTTTTCCACCAGGTCGAAAATGTTACCGGCCAGATCCGGGTCGATATTGTTGGTCTTGCAACCCTCAATGAAGCCGCCGCGCTGCTTGGCCATTTCTTCGGGTTTTTTCTTACCCATGGCACGTCGCAGCATGTCCGCACCGCCGAGGGTATAACCGGCCATGACCTGGGCGATCTGCATTACCTGTTCTTGATAAAGAATGATGCCGTAAGTCGGCGCCAGAACAGGTTTGAGCCCTTCGTATTGATAATCGACGTGCGGATACGACAGTTCAGCGCGACCGTGCTTACGGTTGATGAAGTCGTCCACCATGCCCGATTGCAGAGGCCCCGGACGGAACAGGGCCACTAGTGC
The DNA here is from genome assembly GCF_032582135.1 of Pseudomonas syringae group sp. J309-1. NCBI lineage: Bacteria > Pseudomonadati > Pseudomonadota > Gammaproteobacteria > Pseudomonadales > Pseudomonadaceae > Pseudomonas > Pseudomonas syringae group sp. J309-1. The sequence goes on from NZ_JAWHNU010000012.1 coordinate 25,845, forward strand.
GATCAAATCTTCCAGGCAGTCGGGCTTGAGCTTTTTGATCAGCTCCTTCATGCCGCGCGACTCAAGCTGGAACACCGCTGTCGTTTCAGCTTTCTGCAGCAACTGATAAGTCGGCGCGTCATCCAGCGGAATGAAGGCGATATCCAGCGGCTCTTCGTTGACCTTGGCACGGTCACGGTTAATTGTTTTCAGCGCCCAGTCGATGATGGTCAGGGTCCGCAGACCGAGGAAGTCGAACTTCACCAGCCCCGCCGCCTCGACGTCGTCCTTGTCGAACTGCGTCACCAGACCACTGCCCTCTTCATCGCAGTAAATGGCCGAGAAGTCAGTCAGTTTGGTCGGTGCGATAACCACACCACCGGCGTGCTTGCCGACGTTACGCACAATGCCTTCGAGCTTGCGCGCCATCTCCCAGATTTCGGCAGCCTCTTCATCGACCTTGAGGAAGTCCCGCAGGATTTCCTCTTGCTCGTAGGCTTTCTCAAGGGTCATGCCGACTTCGAACGGGATCATCTTCGAGAGGCGATCAGCCAGGCCGTAAGACTTGCCCTGGACCCGCGCCACGTCCCGCACCACCGCCTTGGCGGCCATGGAACCGAAGGTGATGATCTGGCTTACAGCATTACGGCCATACTTCTCGGCCACGTAATCAATCACGCGGTCCCGGCCATCCATGCAGAAGTCGACGTCGAAGTCGGGCATGGATACCCGCTCCGGGTTCAGGAAGCGTTCGAACAGCAGGTCATATTCGAGAGGATCAAGGTCGGTAATCTTCTGCACATAGGCCACCAGCGACCCGGCACCCGATCCCCGGCCGGGACCTACCGGTACGCCGTTGCTCTTGGCCCACTGAATAAAGTCCATAACGATCAGGAAGTAGCCGGGAAAGCCCATCTGGATAATGATATCCAGCTCGAAATTCAACCGGTCGACATACACCTGACGCTTGGCTTCATAGTCCGGCGTCGTCTCTTTAGGCCAAAGTACCGCGAGGCGCTCTTCAAGCCCTTCAAACGAAACCTTGCGGAAATACTCGTCGATGGTCATGCCATCAGGAATCGGGTAGTCAGGCAGGAAGTGAGTACCCAGCTTCACGTCGATGTTGCAGCGCTTGGCGATTTCCACCGAGTTTTCCAGCGCTTCGGGCAGGTCGCTGAACAGCTCTGCCATTTCCTCGGCGCTTTTCAGGTACTGCTGGTCGCTGTAATTGTGCGAACGACGCGGGTCATCCAGCGCACGCCCTTCACCGATGCAGACACGGGTTTCATGCGCTTCGAAATCTTCCTGCTTGATGAATCGCACGTCATTGGTCGCCACCAGCGGCGCACCGTGGCGGTCGGCCAGGGCTACCGCGGCGTGAAGATGCTCTTCGTCATTGGGGCGATTGGTGCGCTGCACTTCGACGTAGAAACGATCAGGAAATACCGCCATCCATTCGCTCAACAGCTGATCGGCATCTGAGGGGTTATTACCCAGCAACGCCATACCGATCTCGCCCTCTTTCGCCGCTGACAGCGCGATCAGGCCTTCGTTGGCTTCGGCAACCCACTCGCGCTCAATGATGATCTGGCCGTTGCGCTGACCATCAATGAAGCCACGGGAAATCAGTTCAGTCAGATTGCGGTAGCCCTTGGCATTCATGACCAGCAGGCTGATGCGACTCAACGCGGCATCTTCGTCCTTGTTCGACAGCCACAGGTCTGCACCGCAGATAGGCTTGATCCCCGCGCCCATTGCCGCCTTGTAAAACTTGACCAGCGAGCACAGGTTGTTCTGATCAGTCACCGCCACGGCAGGCATATTCATGGCTGCGAGGGTTTTGACCAGCGGTTTGACCCGTACCAGGCCATCGACCAGCGAATATTCGGTGTGCAGGCGTAGATGAACGAAAGAAGCCGGCATGGAGATCCTATAGCGCTAGAACAAAAACGAAGGCCCGGATTGTACCGGGCCTTTGGCAAAACATCAGCCCACTGTCAGTTCAATGGGAAAATCGACGCTGAAGACATCGTCGACTGGATCATTGCATCCCGCGCAGCATAAGCCGCACGCACCGGCCCGAATGAGCGCCTGTGAATCGGCGTCGGTCCGAGACGCGCAAGGGCTTCGAGATGCACGGGTGTTGGATAACCCTTGTGCCCGCCGATCCCGTAACCGGGATACTTGAGTTCCATGGCAGCCATCTCACGGTCACGGCTGACCTTGGCCAGAATAGACGCAGCGGCGATCGCCGGAACCTTGGAGTCGCCCTGAACCACCGGCGCACTGGGCACAGACAATTGTGGACAACGATTACCGTCGATCAAGGCCAGTTTCGGCGTAATCATCAGGCCTTCAACAGCACGCTTCATGGCCAGCATAGTGGCGTGCAGGATGTTCAACTCATCGATCTCTTCGACTTCTGCCCGGGCAATGTGCCAGGACAGGGCTTTCTCGCAGATTTCATCGAACAGCAATTCGCGCCTGGCTTCTGTCAGTTTCTTCGAGTCGTTGAGCCCCAGAATCGGGCGAAGCGGATCGAGAATTACCGCGGCAGTCACCACAGCACCACAAAGCGGACCGCGACCCACCTCATCAACGCCTGCAACCAGTTCTTCTACCAGATTGAAATCCAGACCCATTTGCATTGAACACGAACTCACAGTGAAGGCGAATGGCCAATCAGGTTCAACACCGCCTCAGCGGCCTGATTGGATGCATCGCGACGCAAGGTCCGGTGTATTTCGTCAAAACCCGCAGTCTGCACCAGACCATCATCCAGAAGCGGCAGCAATTGCTGCACCAACGCATCAGGAGTGGCTTCATCCTGCAACAGCTCAGGCACCAACAGGCGCTGAGCCAGAAGATTGGGCAGCGAGACGTAGGGGCTTTTCACCAGACGCTTGAGTATCCAAAAAGTAAGCGGTGCCATGCGATAGGCAACCACCATGGGGCGCTTGTACAGCAGTGCTTCCAGGGTCGCCGTGCCCGATGCAATCAATACCGCATCGCAGGCGGCCAGCGCTACATGAGAGCGACCGTCGAGCAACGACACCGGTAAATCGCGACCCTGCAACAATTGCTCGATCTGCAGGCGACGCTGGGGGCTCGCGCACGGCAAGACAAATCTCACCTCGGGGCGCACCGCCAGCAGACGCTCGGCAGCGTCGAAGAACAAACTGCCCAGACGCCCGACTTCACCACCACGACTTCCAGGCATCAACGCAATAACCGGACCATCACCAAACCCTAGTTCGGCACGAGCAGCAGCTTGATCCGCCTGCAGCGGGATAGTGTCAGCCAACGGATGCCCGACAAACTTGACCGGCACGCCTTTTTCTTCATAGAAGCGTGCCTCGAAGGGCAGCAACGTCAGCATCAGATCGCAGCCTTCGCGAATCTTGAGGACGCGCTTCTGCCGCCACGCCCACACCGACGGGCTGACGTAGTGCACCGTCTTGATGCCGGCACGACGCAGTTGAAGCTCGATATTGAGGGTGAAATCCGGTGCATCGATGCCAATAAAAACATCTGGCTTTTGATCGATGAGGGTCTGAATCAGCGCCTTGCGTTTAGCCAACAACTCGCGCAAACGACCCAACACCTCAACCAGCCCCATGACCGAAAGACGTTCCATCGGGAAATAGGAGGCCATACCTTCGGCTTCCATCAGCGGGCCGCCTACTCCGATGAACTCAACCTGAGGATGGCGCGCCTTGATGGCACGCATAAGACCGGATCCGAGAATGTCCCCGGACGCCTCGCCAGCGACTAAAGCGACACGCAATACGCTGGACATGATTAGCGGGTGATGCCGCGGGTCGAAGTCTGGATGGACTCAAGGAACACCGCAACCTCCGGAAACAGGGCAGCAGGCTCAGCCAGCTCGGCGATGGCCTGATCAACCGTCAGCCCCTGGCGATAAACTACTTTGTAGGCGCGGCGCAACGCGTGAATAGCCTCTTCACTGAAGCCGCGACGACGCATGCCCTCGAAGTTCATGCTCCGGGCTTCGGCAGGGTTGCCAAATACGGTAACAAACGCAGGAACGTCCTTGCCAATGGCGGTACCCATGCCGGAAAAACTATGGGCGCCAATGTGGCAGTACTGATGGACAAGGGTGAAACCGGAAAGGATCGCCCAATCCGCAACGTGCACATGACCCGCCAACGCAGTGTTGTTGACCAGAATGCAGTTATTGCCGATAACACTGTCATGACCGATGTGTGCATAGGCCATGATCAGGTTGTGGTCGCCAATCGTGGTTTCAGCACGGTCCTGGATGGTGCCGCGATGAATCGTAACGCCCTCGCGAATCACGTTGTGATCGCCAATGACCAGACGCGTCTCTTCACCTTTGTACTTGAGATCGGGCGTGTCCTCGCCTACCGATGAAAACTGGTAAATGCGATTGTGCTTACCGATCCGGGTCGGCCCACGCAGAATCACGTGAGGCCCAACCACTGTACCCTCGCCAATTTCCACACCAGCTCCGATGATCGACCAAGGGCCGACCTCCACATTGTCAGCCAGAATGGCTGTCGGATCGATGATTGCGCGAGGGTCAATTAAACTCATAGTTTACGTTCCGCACAGATGATTTCTGCGGAGCAAACAGGCTTGCCATCAACCGAGGCGCTGCACTCAAACTTCCAGATCTGACGCTTGCAGCTGAGGAACTTCGCCTCAAGAATCAACTGGTCGCCCGGCAGCACTGGCTGGCGGAAACGCAATTTGTCCGATCCCACGAAATAATACAGCGTGCCATCGGCAGGCTTGGCGCCCAGCATTTTGAAACCAAGGATCCCGGCAGCCTGAGCCATCGCTTCAATGATCAACACACCCGGCATGATTGGATGCGCCGGAAAGTGGCCGTTGAAGAACGGCTCATTGATGCTGACGTTTTTATAAGCGCGAATACTTTTGCTCTCGACATCGAGCTCCACTACGCGATCTACCAACAGGAACGGGTAGCGGTGCGGCAGGTATTCACGAATTTCGTTGATGTCCATCATTTCGAGGGGAAGCCTGTAGTCAAGATTGGGAGTGCGCGGCAATTGCGCTGCACTCCTCTGCAAATCAAGGAAGCAATTTATCGGCAGTGCACGCTTGATATGAAAAAAGTATCAGCCATCTGATGAAGCATTAACGCCTGAGGTCACTCCCTCAACAATCTTTTCCAGCTTCTGCAGTCGACGTGCCATGTCGTCGAGTTTGCGAATACGTGCGGCGCTTTTGCGCCATTCGCCCGCAGGCTGCATTGCCGTACCAGATGAATAAGAGCCTGGCTCGGTAATGGAGTGGGTCACCATGGTCATGCCGGTGATGAAAACACCGTCACAAATATCGATATGGCCTACCAACCCAACGCCACCGGCCAGCATGCAGTGCTTGCCGATTTTGGTACTGCCGGAGATACCCACACAAGCGGCCATGGCAGTGTGATCACCGATCTGCACGTTGTGAGCGATCTGAATCTGGTTGTCCAGCTTCACACCGTTACCAATTCGGGTATCGGCCAATGCGCCGCGGTCAATGGCGGTATTCACGCCAATTTCCACATCGTCACCGATCAGTACGCCACCAATCTGGGCAATCTTCTGCCAGATACCTTTCTCGTTGGCGAAACCGAAGCCCTCGCCCCCCAGAACAGCACCTGACTGAATGACCACCCGCTTGCCGATGCGTACATCGTGATAAAGCGTAACCCGTGGAGCAAGCCAGCCGCCTTCACCGATTTCGCAACGGGCACCAATGAAACACTGCGCCCCTACGGTAACGCCAGCAGCAATGCGCGCCCCGCTTTCAACCACAGCAAACGCGCCGATACTCGCAGCAGGATCAATCTGCGCATCATCAGCAATGACTGCCGTCGGATGAACTCCGGCAGCTGCCTTCGGCTTCGGATCAAACAGGTGGGAAATACGTGCATAGGCCAGATACGGATCCGGCACCAGCAAGGCATCGCCAGCATACGAATCAGCATCGGCAGGCTTCAAAAGCAACGCCGAGGCTTGAGTATCAACGAGGAATTTACGGTACTGCGGATTTGCCAGGAAACTGACCTGACCTGGACCGGCCTCTTGCAAAGTGGCTAGCCCGGTAATTTCTTTATCCTCGGCGCCACGTAGCGTAGCCCCGAGAAACTCGGCCAACTGGCCGAGCTTGATAGTCGCGGTCATAGGTTACTTCAGCTGGTTCATGCGCTCGATGACCTGGCGAGTAACGTCATACTGTGGCTTGACGTCAATCACTGCACCGCGCTCGAAGACCAGATCAAATGCACCTTTCTTGATCACTTCTTCAACAGCCTGATCCAGTTTTGGCTTCAGTTGCTTGAGCATTTCACGGTCAGCAACGGCTTTGGCTTCGTTCAGTTCCTTGGACTGGAACTGGAAGTCACGGGCTTTCTGCTTGAATTCAAGCTCAAGACGCTCGCGCTCAGGCTGGGCCATTTTGTCGCCACCGCTCACCAGACGATCCTGAATGCCCTTGGCGCTGCTTTCCAGAGTTTTCAGCTTGGTCAGTTGCGGACCGAACTTCTTCTCTGCATCAACGGCATATTTCTTGGCCGCATCAGATTCCAACAAAGCCATTTGATAGTTCAGAACGGCAATTTTCATGTCGGCAAAAGCCGGGCCTGCTGCGAGAACGGTTGCCAACAGTACCAATTGAGTCAACTTACGCACGATGTACTCCTACAGAATTCGCTGTCGTTATCTAAAGTCAGACGCTTAGAAAGTCTGACCAAGGGAAAATTGGAAAACCTGGGTTTCAGCCTCATCATCCGGTTTCTTGATCGGCATCGCCAGGGCGAAGCTCAATGGACCGAGCGCCGTGACCCAAGTCACGCCTACACCAACGGAGCTGGCCATACCGGACAGATCAACGTTGTTACATTCAACTTTCTCGCCATTGCGGGTGCGGTTTGAGTCGCAGTTCGAGTCAAACACATTACCGACGTCCCAGAACAAAGAGGTACGCAGAGAACGTTGATCCTTGATGAACGGCAGAGGGAACATAACCTCTACACCACCTTGAACAAGGACGTTGCCACCGAACGGAAGTGGATCCTGATCCGGGTCAACTCGCGTGCCTGGACGAGTACCACTGCTAGGCGTACTGCGTGGGCCAAGAGTGCTGTCCTTGAAACCACGAACCGAGTTGAAGCCACCGGCATAGTAGTTTTCATAGAACGGCAGACCTGAAGTCGAACCGTAGCCGTCGCCATAACCCAGCTCAGTGTGCAGACGCAGGGTGTAGTTGTCGGTAATCGGGTGGAAGTACTGGGCGCGATAGTCCAGTTTGTAGAACGACAGGTCGCTACCCGGCAACGTGGTTTCCAGTGTCAGGCTTTGCGAGTGACCGCGAGTCGCCAGTACACCTTTGTTCAGAGTCGATTCGGACCAGCCGATCGAGCCCTTGAAGTTCAGGTACTTGTCGCCTTCCTTGTCCACGAAGTCGAAGATTTCGTCGACGGTGTAGGTACCGGTCTTGATTTCGTCCTGCTGCACGGTCAGACCGTAAGTCAGACGAGAGGTCTCGTTGATCGGGTAGCCCATGCTGATACCAGCACCCAGGCTATCTACCGCATAGCTTGCAACATCGACATCAAGGTCATCGTAGTCAGTGGTTCGGTAGAACGCGTTGTAACCCAGGCTCACACCATCAGCGGTCCAGTAAGGATCGACGTAGCTGAAGTTGTAACGGCTCTGGTATTCGCTGCGCGTCAGGCCGATGCTGACCTTGTTACCGGTACCGAGGAAGTTGTTCTGACTGATCGAACCACCGAGGATCAAACCTGCGCTCTGTGCGAAGCCAACGCTGGCGGTGATCGAACCGGATGCCTGCTCTTCTACCGCATAGTTGACGTCGACCTGATCGTCAGTACCCGGTACGGCAGGTGTCTCGACGTTCACTTCTTTAAAGAAGCCCAGACGGTCCAGACGAGTCTTGGACTGGTCGATCAGGTAGGTCGAAGCCCAGCCGCCTTCCATCTGACGCATCTCACGGCGCAGCACTTCGTCGGCAGACTTGGTGTTACCACGGAAGTTGATGCGGTTTACATAAGCACGCTTGCCTGGATCAACCACGAAGGTGATGTCGACGGTGTGATCTTCGTCGTTAGGTGTCGGCACGCCATTGACGTTGGCGAAGGTATAACCTTCGTTACCCAGACGGCGGGTGATCAGCTCGGAAGTCGTGGTCATGACCTTGCGCGAGAACACCTGGCCTGGTTTGACCAGCAGCAGGGATTTGACCTGATCTTCCGGAACCTTGAGGTCACCGCTCAACTTGACCGACTTGACGCTGTACTTCTGGCCTTCGTTGACATTGACCGTGATGAAAACGTTTTTCTTGTCAGGCGTGATCGAGACCTGAGTCGAGGCGATATCCATGTTGATATAGCCGCGATCGAGGTAGTAGGAACGCAGACGCTCGAGGTCGCCGGAAAGTTTTTCCCGGGCGTACTTGTCGTCGTTCTTGAAGAAAGAAAGCCAGTTGGTGGTCTTGAGTTCGAACAGGTCGATCAGGTCTTCATCAGGGAAGACACTGTTACCCACCACGTTGATGTGCTGGATGGACGCGACCGTGCCTTCATTGATGTTGATCTTCAGGCCAACCCGGTTGCGTGGCTGAGCAACGACCTCAGTCGCAACTTCAGCCGAATAGCGGCCCTGAGCAACATACTGGCGCTGGAGTTCGTTACGCACACCTTCAAGAGTTGCCCGCTGGAAGATTTCGCCTTCAGCCAGACCCGACTGTTTCAGACCCTTCATCAGGTCTTCAGTGGAGATGGCCTTGTTACCTTCGATTTCGATACTCGCAACAGATGGACGCTCGACGACGGTGATGACCAGCACGTTGCCGTCACGACCCAACTGGATATCCTGGAAGAATCCGGTTTTGAACAGTGCGCGAGTGGCATCCACCAGACGACCATCATCCGCTTGCTCGCCAACGTTCAGCGGCAACGCACCAAATACACTGCCCGCGGATACCCGCTGCAGGCCGTTGACACGGATATCGGAGATAGTGAAGGACTCGGCGTGAACTTCGGCAATCATCAGTACGGCAAGAACCGCAGTTAGCAGCAGACGTTTCATGAAGTCCTTTCTTATTCCAACTGGCAATAAACAAACTGCCGCAAAATGCGGCAGATTCGCAACTCAGCAAAGCTAAGCTTTACAGTCGACCCAGATCGTTGACCAGTGCGAGCAACATAACGCCCACCACCAGACTGATACCAATCTGAATCCCCCAACCTTGAACCCTTTCTGAAAGGGGGCGACCACGTGCCCACTCAATCAGATAGAACAACAGATGCCCCCCGTCCAGCACTGGAATAGGCAGTAAATTCAGGACTCCCAGGCTTATGCTCAGATAAGCGAGGAAATTCAGGAAATCACCTATGCCCGACTGGGCCGAAGCGCCCGCCACTTTAGCAATGGTTATCGGTCCACTCAAGTTTTTTACCGAGAGCTCGCCGAACAACATTTTCCTGAGTGAATCGAGCGTCAATACGCTCATAGTCCACGTACGGCTGGCGCCCACGGCCACAGCGGCCAGTGGACCATAACTGACTTCGCGCAGCATCTCCGGAGGCCAGTCGATACCTTTGACGCCAGCCCCCAGATAACCGCTCGAAGCCTCGCCTTCACCACGCGCCGCGAGTGTCAGCGGCACATCAAGTTGCGCACCTTCACGCTCAACACGCAGGGAAATTTTCGCATCAGGGCGCTCGCGCACCCAATCAACCACTTGCTGCCACTCTTCTACCGGACGACCATCCAGAGCAACGAGCCTGTCACCGGTTTTCAGCCCAGCTGCCTGTGCAGGACCTTTCGGATCCAGCTCGGCCAGCACCGGAGGCAACGCCGGACGCCATGGGCGAATACCCAACGACTTGATCGGGTCCGGCTCTTCTGCCCCTTTCAACCAGTTATCCAGTGCCAGGCTGTGAGCGGTATCGACCGTCGCGCCAGGCTCGCGCACCTTGAGGGCGACCGTACCGCTTTCACCCAGCCGACGCACCATCTGCAGATTCACGGCTGACCAGCCTGCAGTAGCTTCGCCATCGACAGAAACAATTTCCTGACCGGCACTCAGCCCTGCCTGTTGCGCAATACTGCCAGCCTCGATTGCACCGATAACCGGGCGTACTTGCTGGGTGCCCAGCATGGCCAGGATCCAGAAAAAAACAATTGCCAGAAGAAAGTTCGCAATCGGGCCAGCGCTGACGATGGCAATGCGCTGATAAACCGACTTGCGATTGAACGACTGATCAGCCAGCTCGGGAGGGACGTCACCTTCACGCTCATCGAGCATTTTTACGTAGCCACCCAACGGGATGGCTGCGATTACGAATTCGGTGCCCTGCCGATCATGCCAGCGAACAAGTGGTGTGCCGAAGCCGACCGAAAAGCGTAAAACCTTGACGCCACAACGCCGTGCGACCCAGAAGTGGCCGTATTCGTGAAAGGTAACCAGCACACCCAGCGCAACCAGGGTGCCGACAATCATATAGAGCGCGCTCATCAACTTTCTCCGGGTACCGTCTGGGTCAAGCCCCGAGCCAGTACCGTCTAGCGTCTGCGATTAACGCCCGTTGCGACTGAGCCATTGCTCGGCCAGAACGCGCGCTTTTGAATCCGCACTGAATACAGCTTCCAGATCAGGAAGCGGCACAACGGGTTCAAGATTCAAAACATCGTCGATCATACCCGCGATTTCCGGATAACGGATGCGCCGATCGAGAAATGCAGCTACAGCTACTTCGTTTACTGCGTTCAGCGTGGCCGGGGCGCTGTTGCCAGCCTCGGCAGCTTGCCGCGCCAGACGCAGACACGGGAAGCGCTGTTCGTCAGGTGCCTGAAAGTCCAGACGTGCGATGCTGAACAGGTCCAGAGGTGCCACACCTGAATCAATACGCTGCGGCCAGGCCAGCGCATGAGCAATCGGCGTACGCATGTCCGGATTGCCCAATTGGGCAAGCACCGACCCATCCACATAGTCGACCATCGAATGAATGACGCTCTGCGGATGAATCACCACTTCAATCTGATCCGGCCGTGCATCGAATAGCCAGCAAGCCTCAATAAGCTCGAGACCTTTGTTGATCATGCTGGCAGAGTCCACTGAAATCTTGCGCCCCATCGACCAGTTGGGATGAGCGCAGGCTTGCTCAGGAGATACATCGTTCAATTCGCTCAACGGTGTCTCGCGAAACGGCCCGCCCGATGCAGTCAGCAAAATGCGTCGCACACCAACCGGCGCCAGCCCGCGCGCGTAATCAAGCGGCAGACACTGGAAAATCGCATTGTGTTCGCTATCGATAGGCAGCAGAACCGCGCCACTTTGACGAACCGCCTGCATGAACAGCGCGCCAGACATGACCAGCGCTTCCTTGTTCGCCAGCAGAATTTTCTTGCCGGCCTCGACAGCCGCCAAGGTAGGCCGCAGTCCAGCAGCTCCGACAATCGCGGCCAGCACGGTATCAACCTGCGGGTGGGCGGCAACGTCACAAAGCCCCCTCTCCCCCACCAGCACTCGAGTATCAAGACCTGCTGCGGCCAGATCGTCCTGCAATTTGCGCGCAGACTCCTGGGTCGGCAGCACAGCAAAGCGCGGCGTGTGCTTGATGCACAGTGCCAGCAACTCGCTCTGCCGGGTAAAGCCAGTCAACGCAAATACCTGATAGAGATCAGGATGACGAGCAATAACGTCCAGCGTACTCAAACCGACCGAGCCGGTAGCGCCTAAAACGGTAACCTGTTGAGGACGACTCACAGCACGCCCCAATCAGCAGCCCACAGCAGCACTGCAAAAACCGGAATAGCAGCCGTCAGACTGTCGATACGATCAAGCACTCCGCCATGGCCAGGCAGCAGATTGCTGCTGTCCTTGATACCGGACTGGCGCTTGAACATGCTTTCAGTCAGATCACCCACCACAGAAATGAACACGACAATCGCGGCACCCAGCAAGCCAAACACGAACTGTGAAGCGGACCAGTCGCGAACAACACCGACAACAACAGTGATCAGCAAGCAGGTCAGCAAACCACCGTACACTCCCTCCCAGCTTTTACCCGGGCTGACTTTCGGCGCCAGCTTGCGCTTGCCAAAAGCCTTGCCAGAGAAATAGGCACCTATATCCGCCCCCCAGACCAGCACCATGACCGACAGAATCAACCAGTTACCCAGCGGCCATTGCTTGATCAGTACCAACCCCTGCCATGCAGGCAGCAGGATCACCAGACCGATAGCCAGCTTGCAGATCGCACTGGACCAGTGCCGACTGGATTCCGGGTAGGTCAGTACCAGCCAGGTTGCCAGCACCCACCAGATAACCGCAGCTATCAGAATCCAGGGAGCAAGCCCCGGCATGAGATAGAGAAGAAACGATAGCGCCGCCACGGCAGCGGCATAAGCGATGCGCGCCGACTGAGCGGGGAAACCGGCGAGACGCGCCCATTCCCAGGCACCAAGGGTTACCACTACGCCGATGAACAGGGCGAAGCTGGCCCCGGAAAGCAGGAAAAATCCGCAAAGCGCAATCGGCAGCAGAATAAGTGCAGTGATAATCCGTTGTTTCAGCATTAAACCCGGGCTCCAGCTTCGATCTGCTCGCTCGTTTTACCGAAGCGACGCTGACGCGAAGCGAAATCGGCCAGCGCAGCGCGCATGGCATCGTGTTTGAAGTCCGGCCAGAACAGGTCGGAGAAGTACAGCTCGGCATACGCAAGCTGCCAAAGCAGGAAGTTACTGATGCGGTGTTCGCCACCTGTACGAATACACAAATCCGGCAACGGCAAATCACCGGTCGCCAGACAGGTTTGCAGCAATTCAGGCGTAATGTCATCCGGACGCAGATGCCCTGCCTGCACTTCGCGCGCGAGTCGCTGTGCAGCCTGGGCAATGTCCCACTGACCACCATAGTTGGCGGCGATCTGCAGGACAAACCGATCATTGCCGGCAGTGCGGTTTTCAGCTTCTCGCATGGCCGCCTGAAGCTCGGGGTGAAAACGGGATCGATCACCAATGATGCGCAAACTGATCTCGTTTTCGTTCAGGCGCTTGGTTTCACGGCGCAAGGCCGTGAAGAAAAGCTCCATCAACGCCCCGACTTCTTCGGCTGGCCGCTGCCAGTTTTCACTGGAAAACGCAAAAAGCGTGAGCACCTCGACCTTGGCCTCAGCACACACCTCAATGACCGCGCGAACCGCATCCACACCCGCTTTGTGCCCGGCAACACCGGGCAACAGGCGCTTCTTCGCCCAGCGATTATTACCATCCATGATGATCGCGACATGACGCGGCACCGATGACGGCGCGGTCGATTTTGTCTTTTCCATGAAAGCGCCCCGAACCTTATACGGCCATCAGGTCTGCTTCTTTTGCCTTGGTGGCCGAATCGATATCAGCCTCTGCCTTGTCGGTCAGTTTCTGGATATCTGCAGCGGCACGACGTTCTTCGTCTTCGCTGATTTCCTTGTCCTTGACCAGCTTCTTCAGGTCACCCAACGCATCACGGCGAATATTACGCACCGCGACACGAGCGTCCTCAGCAGCGCTACGTGCCTGCTTGGTGAAGCCCTTGCGGGTCTCTTCGGTCAACGCCGGCATGGAGATCAGCAGCAGCTCACCGAGGTTGGTCGGATTAAGGTTCAATCCAGCGCTCTGGATTGCCTTGTCGACAGCCGCCAGCATGTTGCGCTCAAAGGCAACAACCTGAAGGGTGCGGGAGTCTTTGACAGTCACGTTGGCAACGCCACTCAAAGGGGTGTCAGCGCCGTAGTAAGGCACCATCACACTGCCCAGAATGCTTGGGTGAGCCTTGCCGGTACGAATCTGGCCAAATGCGTGGCTCAAGGATTCCAGGGATTTCTGCATGCGCTCTTGAGCGTCTTTCTTGATTTCGTTGATCATTGTGCGCCTTCCTCGATCAGGGTTCCTTCAGCGCCGCCATGTACGATGTTCAGCAGGGCGCCGGGCTTGTTCATATTAAAAACACGGAGTGGCATCTTGTGATCGCGGCACAGACAGATTGCCGTCAGATCCATCACGCCCAGCTTGCGATCCAGGACTTCATCGTAAGTCAGATGATCGAACTTCTCTGCATGCGGGTCTTTGAATGGGTCTGCGGTGTACACACCATCCACTTTCGTTGCCTTGAGGACAACGTCAGCGTCGATTTCGATGGCCCGCAAGCAAGCAGCCGAATCGGTGGTGAAGAACGGATTGCCAGTACCTGCCGCGAAAATCACGACTTCTTTTGAACTCAGGTGACGCATGGCTTTGCGCCGATCGTAATGATCGGTCACACCAACCATCGAAATGGCAGACATCACGATGGCAGAAATGTTGGCGCGCTCCAGCGCATCACGCATTGCCAGGGCATTCATCACAGTGGCCAGCATGCCCATGTGATCGCCCGTGACACGGTCCATTCCAGCAGCACTGAGTGCGGCACCACGGAACAGGTTGCCACCGCCGATAACCAGTCCGACCTGGACGCCTATGCCAACCAGCTGGCCGACTTCAAGCGCCATGCGATCCAGTACTTTTGGATCGATTCCGAACTCTTCGGAGCCCATCAGGGCCTCGCCGCTAAGCTTGAGTAGAATGCGTTTATAGCGAGCCTGATAACCACTGCCCTGCTGAGCCATTGCGAATCTCTCCTGCGGCGTTTTCTGAAAAAAATCTGTGCGGGCACTTTAAGCCTGCGCTAACTCTAGCTTGACGCTGCGACAGCGTCAGAAGAATGCAGCCTTGTAAGCCACTTCTCCAAGGAAAACAAACACCTTTTCCTTTTTGACAAAGAGGCTGCGCGCGTAAGCGGGCAGCCTCTTGGGTACGACAGTCAGTGAACCGTCTTACTTCTTGCTTGCAGCTACTTGCGCAGCGACTTCTTCAGCGAAGTTGTCGACTGGCTTGTCGATGCCTTCGCCCACTTTGAAGTAGGTGAAGGAAACGATTTCAGCACCGGCTTTCTTGGCCAGCTCGCCAACCTTGACTTCCGGGTTCTTGACGAAAGCCTGCTCAACAAGGCTGGCTTCAGCCAGGAACTTGGTGATACGACCGGCAACCATTTTCTCAACGATTTCGGCTGGCTTGCCTTTGATCTTGTCTTCGTTCAGTTGCAGGAAGACGCCCTTCTCGCGCTCGATCGCTTCGGCAGAAACTTCCGAAGGCAGCAGGAACTCAGGGTTGCTGGCCGCTACGTGCATAGCGATGTCTTTGGCCAGTTCAGCGTCGCCGCCTTTCAGGACAACGACAACACCAATCTTGTTGCCGTGCAGGTAAGCGTTGACCACGTCACCTTCGATGCTCGCCAGACGACGGATGTTCACGTTCTCGCCAACTTTGGCAACCAGAGCAGTACGCTCGACTTCCTGCGCTTCGATCAGCGGAGCTGCGTCGGTCAGTTTGTCAGCGAACGCTTTTTCCAGGCTGCTGGTGACGAAGTTCTTGAAGTCGTCTTGCAGGGCCAGGAAGTCGGTCTGGGAGTTGACTTCGATGATGGTAGCGCGCTTGCCATCTTCAGCAACCTTGACAGCGATAGCACCTTCAGCAGCGACGTTGCCTGCTTTCTTGGCAGCCTTGATAGCGCCCGAAGCACGCATGTCATCAATGGCTTTTTCGATGTCGCCGCCAGCCTTGGTCAAGGCCTTTTTGCAATCCATCATGCCTTCGCCGGTGCGCTCGCGCAGTTCTTTAACCAACGCTGCAGTAATCTCTGCCATTTCAAAATCCTCTTGGACAGGTCTTTAACCATTCCACCCGCCTGAACGGGCATTCAAATTCTTGAAACCCATGCTGGCATGCCGCACATGACAAGAAAGTCATGACAACGCCAACACATGGTTCTCGAGGTGGCAAAAAGGGGGCCAAGCCCCCTTTTTGCGTACTGAGTAAACGCTAGGCGTTAATTACTCAGCCTTCAACTGCAGCTGCTGGAGCTTCTTCGACGAAAACGTCGGTGCCGCCAGCAACGTTGTTGCGACCGCGGATTACAGCATCAGCCATCGAACCCATGTACAGCTGGATAGCGCGGATTGCGTCATCGTTGCCTGGGATGATGTAGTCAACGCCTTCCGGGCTGCTGTTGGTATCGACTACGCCGATAACCGGGATGCCCAGCTTGTTGGCTTCGGTGATCGCGATGCGCTCGTGATCAACGTCGATAACGAACAGTGCGTCTGGCAGACCGCCCATGTCCTTGATACCACCCAGGCTACGATCCAGCTTTTCCAGATCGCGAGTGCGCATCAGCGCCTCTTTCTTGGTCAGCTTGGCGAAAGTACCGTCTTCAGCCTGGATTTCAAGGTCACGCAGACGCTTGATGGACTGACGGATGGTTTTGAAGTTGGTCAGCATGCCGCCCAACCAGCGGTGATCGACGTACGGCGAACCGCAACGTGCTGCTTCTTCAGCAACGATCTTGCCAGCGGAACGCTTGGTGCCGACGAACAGAATCTTGTTTTTGCCCGAAGCCAGTTTCTCAACGAAAGACAGAGCTTCGTTGAACATAGGCAGGGTTTTTTCAAGGTTGATAATGTGAATCTTGTTACGCGCGCCGAAAATGTATTTACCCATTTTCGGGTTCCAGTAACGGGTCTGGTGACCGAAGTGCACACCGGCCTTCAGCATATCGCGCATGTTGACTTGGGACATGATAGTTCCTTGATAAGTCGGGTTAGGCCTCCACGTATCCCAATGACCAACCAGCGGCTTCTAGCCGAGGGCACCCAGGTCATCGTGTCGACACGTGTGTGGGTTAGTGCTTGCGGGGCTTACCCCGGAAAGCGGCGCATTTTATACCATAGAAGTCTGGATAACGGAACTCGAATTACGTGCAGACTGCACGGCGCTTTACTGCCCCACTCATTAGCCCTGTGTGAGCACGAATAATGCGGAGGCGATTTTTTGCGTACATATCCGTTACCGCGGTCACGACTGCTATAGGTTGCGCTTTTACAGCGCCTCACTTTTGAAAGCGCAAAAGTAAGCAAAACGCTCATGCCCCACCACTCGGCACCTCGCTGTCGCTCGGTGTACCCGCCCACAGATCCTGAACCGTGGGCCGCCGCAATGGGCCATCCATGGCCCGGGGCGGATAACCCGGCATCCTTGCCGGGTTGCCCACGGTTCAGAATCTGCGTTCGGCCAGCGTGGTTTAACGGGGCGCCCAAGATCAAAATCAAGAGCGCGGCGGCCTGACAGCCGACCTGGTTGTGTGAGCTTCCCGATCTCCTGTAGGAGCTGCCGAAGGCTGCGAAGCGGTGTGTCAGACAACGAATGCGTTGACCTTGCTGGCGTCTCGCGAACAAGTTCGCTCCTACCCAGACTGTGTGAAAACTACTGCAGGCTGGGCACCTTCGGTGCTACGCGCACAATACTGCGTTAAAAACAGGCGAAAAATGCTCATTTAGAACACTAGAGTCGGACGCGACCCCGGCCGTTTTTCGCCTGTTTTTGCCTTGTCTTGCCGTCGCTCGCTACGTTTTCACACAGTCTGTACCGGTCCGAGACGATCCCGCTGCTTTCGCTCTGCTTTTGATCTGCTCTGCTTTTGATTTTGATCTTAGGCGCCCCGTTAAACCACACCGGCCGGAATTCGACATTGGTGCGTGGGGCAAACCGGCAGGGATGCCGGTTTAGCCGCCTCAGGCCATGGATGGCCGGTGGCGGCGGCCCCACGCAGCAATGTCGGATTACGGGCATGCCGAGCGACAGCGAGGCACCAAGTGGTGGGGCATGAGCGTTTTGCTTACTTTTGCGCTGTTCAAAAGTGAGGCGCCGTAAGGGCGCAACCAATTTCAGCCGTTACCGCCATAACGGATATACACACAAAACTAAAAGCCCCAGCACCCTATATAAGGAAGCAACAATCCCCCACCTGCGACGGTCTGCTAGAATCGCCGTTTTCCGTATTAGCCGCGCCCCCTGTGCGCCGAGAGAGTTCGTATGACCGTCACCATCAAAACCCCCGAAGACATCGAAAAAATGCGCATTGCCGGTCGTCTGGCTGCCGATGTCCTGGAAATGATCGGTGCTTACGTCAAGCCTGGCGTCACCACTGAAGAGCTGGACCGCATCTGCCACGATTACATCGTCAACGAGCAGAAAGCTATACCGGCTCCGCTGAATTACAAAGGCTTCCCCAAGTCGATCTGCACCTCGATCAACCACGTTGTGTGCCATGGCATCCCGAATGAAAAGCCATTGAAAAATGGCGACGTTCTGAACATCGACGTCACCGTTATCAAAGACGGCTACCACGGCGATACCAGCAAGATGTTTCACGTAGGCAAAGTCCCCGAGTGGGCCGAGCGCCTGTCGAAAATCACTCAGGAATGCCTGTATAAAGGCATCGAAGTTGTCCGCCCTGGCGCAACATTGGGTGATATCGGCGAAGTCATCCAGAAACACGCTGAAAAGAGCGGCTTCTCCGTAGTTCGCGAATATTGCGGCCACGGCATTGGCAAGGTGTTCCATGAAGAGCCGCAAGTCGTGCATTACGGCAAGGCTGGAGAAGGCATGGCATTGGTAGAAGGCATGACCTTCACCATCGAGCCAATGATCAATCAGGGCCGTGCCGAAACCCGCCTGCTGGGTGACGGCTGGACTGCGATCACCAAGGACCGCAAGCTGTCAGCACAGTGGGAGCACACCATTCTGGTGACCGCTGAGGGCTATGAAATTTTTACCCTGCGCAGCGACGACACCATCGCCCGCACATCAGCCTGATCACAACGCTCGCTTGATCTAGATAAAAGGAAAGCAGTTCCATGCCGCAGGTGGATCCCGATTTGTTCGACCGTGGTCAGTTCCAGGCCGAACTGGCGTTGAAGGCGAGTCCGATTGCCGCGTTCAAGAAAGCCATCCGCAACGCGCGGGAGGTGCTCGATGCGCGCTTCAAGGCTGGCCGTGATATTCGACGCCTGATCGAAGATCGCGCCTGGTTTGTGGACAACATCCTGCAACAGGCATGGGACCATTTCGACTGGAGCGAGGAAGCCGATATCGCTCTACTGGCCGTCGGCGGTTATGGCCGTGGTGAATTGCATCCTTATTCGGACATCGATCTGCTGATCTTGCTGGACAGTGCTGACCACGAAGTTTTCCGCGAGCCCATTGAGCGCTTTCTTACGTTGCTTTGGGACATCGGCCTTGAAGTAGGCCAAAGCGTGCGCTCGGTGGATGAATGCGCAACTGAGGGTCGTGCCGACCTGACGGTGATCACTAACCTGATGGAAAGCCGCACTATCGCCGGACCTGAACGCCTGCGCCAGCGCATGCTGGAAGTCACCAGCCCGAAACAGATGTGGCCCAGCAAAGAGTTTTTCCTGGCCAAGCGTGCCGAGCAGAAAACCCGGCATCACAAGTACAACGACACCGAATACAACCTTGAGCCTAACGTTAAAGGCTCGCCCGGTGGCCTGCGCGATATCCAGACCATTCTATGGGTCGCCCGCCGCCAGTACGGCACGTTGAATCTCCACGCACTGGCGGGCGAAGGCTTTTTGCTGGAAAGCGAAAACAACCTGCTGGCCTCCTCACAGGACTTCCTCTGGAAAGTGCGTTACGCGCTGCACATGCTGGCTGGCCGCTCTGAAGATCGCCTGCTGTTCGACCATCAGAGCAGCATCGCCAATCTGCTGGGTTATCAGGACAATGACGCCAAGCTGGCCATCGAACGCTTCATGCAGAAGTACTACCGGGTGGTGATGAGCATCGCGCAACTCAGTGATCTGATCATCCAGCATTTCGAAGAGGTCATCCTGACCGACGACGAAGGCGCGATCACTCAACCGCTCAATTCACGCTTCCAGGTGCACGACGGTTATATCGAGGCGACCCACGCCAACGTCTTCAAACGTACGCCGTTTGCCATGATCGAGATTTTTGTGCTGATGGCCCAGCACCCGGAAATCAAAGGTGTGCGCGCCGACACCATTCGGCTGCTGCGCGAACACCGGCACTTGATCAACGACGATTTCCGTAACGATATTCGCAACACCAGCCTGTTCATCGAACTATTCAAGTGTGAGCTGGGCATTCATCGCAACCTGCGCCGAATGAACCGTTACGGGATTCTCGGGCTTTATTTGCCGGAGTTTGGCCATATCGTCGGGCAGATGCAGCATGACCTGTTCCACATCTATACGGTTGATGCGCACACGCTGAATCTGATCAAACACCTGCGCAAGCTTCAATACACGCAGGTGTCGGAGAAATTCCCGCTGGCCAGCAAGGTCATGGGCAGGTTGCCGAAGCCGGAGTTGATCTACCTCGCCGGTCTTTATCACGATATCGGCAAGGGCCGCGGTGGCGACCACTCGGAACTCGGTGCCGTTGATGCTGAGGCCTTTGGCATTCGTCATCAGTTGCCGACATGGGATACGCGCCTCATCGTCTGGCTGGTCAGCCATCACCTGGTGATGTCCACGACAGCT
Source organism: Pseudomonas syringae group sp. J309-1 (assembly GCF_032582135.1). Lineage (NCBI taxonomy): Bacteria > Pseudomonadati > Pseudomonadota > Gammaproteobacteria > Pseudomonadales > Pseudomonadaceae > Pseudomonas > Pseudomonas syringae group sp. J309-1. Next base: position 46,288 of record NZ_JAWHNU010000012.1, read on the forward strand.
CAGCGCAAGGACTTGTCCGATCCGCAGGTGATCCACGATTTCGCCCAGTTCGTGGGGGATGAAATCCACCTGGACTATCTCTACGTGCTGACCGTTGCCGACATTAATGCCACCAACCCGACGCTGTGGAACTCATGGCGGGCAAGCCTGTTGCGCCAGCTGTACACCGAAACCAAGCGCGCCCTCAAGCGCGGCCTGGAAAACCCGGTGGATCGCGAAGAACAGATACGCCGCACACAAACTGCTGCGCTGGACATCCTGGTTCGCAACGGCACCGATCCGGACGATGTCGAGCAGCTCTGGTCACAACTGGGCGACGATTACTTCCTGCGCCACACCGCTGGCGACGTGGCCTGGCACAGCGATGCGATATTGCAGCAGCCTTCAGATGGCGGCTCACTGGTCCTGATCAAGGAAACCACCCAGCGCGAGTTTGAAGGCGGTACCCAGATATTCATTTATGCCCCGGACCAGCATGACTTCTTTGCAGTGACCGTGGCGGCGATGGACCAGTTGAACCTGAACATTCATGACGCCCGAGTCATCACCTCAAGTAGCAAGTTCACGCTCGACACCTACATCGTGCTGGACAACGACGGCGGTTCCATCGGTAATAACCCCGAGCGTATCAAGCAGATTCGCGAAGGCCTGACCGAAGCATTGCGCAACCCTGACGACTACCCGACGATCATCAAACGTCGCGTACCGCGCCAGCTCAAGCATTTCGCCTTTGCGCCTCAGGTAACGATCCACAACGATGCCCAGCGTCCGGTGACCATTCTGGAGCTGTCAGCACCGGATCGCCCCGGCCTGCTGGCGCGGATCGGCAAGATATTTCTGGAGTTCGACCTGTCGCTGCAAAACGCCAAGATCGCCACGCTGGGCGAACGAGTGGAAGACGTGTTCTTCATCACCGATGCCAACAACCAGCCGTTGTCCGATCCGCAGCTATGCAGTCAGCTGCAGGACGCCATCGTCGAGCAACTGAACGTCAATCACGAGCCCGGCGAATTGCGCATCAGCATCTGAGTCAAAATGACGCTGTTCAATGAATCGACTTATGGCGCTCAGCCACTTGAGCGCCCTGCTTCTGGAAGCCAGCCCCATGAATAACGCGATGCAACTGCTCCAGCCCTACCCTTTCGAAAAGCTTCGTGCCCTGCTCGGCAGCGTGACGCCAAACCCCGACAAGCGCCCGGTTGCGCTGTCCATCGGCGAACCCAAGCATCGCTCGCCGGACTTCGTCGCCAAAGCCATGACCGACAACCTGGACCAGATGGCCGTCTACCCAACGACGCTGGGCATCCCGGCGTTGCGCGAAGCCATTACCGGCTGGTGCGAGCGGCGCTTTGGCGTGCCGAGTGGCTGGCTGGACCCGGCGCGTAACGTGTTGCCAGTCAATGGCACCCGCGAAGCACTGTTTGCCTTCACCCAGACCGTGGTCAACCGTGGCGACGACGCGCTGGTTATCAGCCCGAACCCGTTCTATCAAATCTACGAAGGCGCAGCGTTTCTGGCAGGTGCAAAGCCGCACTACTTGCCGTGCCTGGCTGAGAACGGCTTCAACCCTGACTTTGACGCAGTGTCGGCCGATACCTGGAAGCGCTGTCAGATTCTATTCCTGTGCTCTCCGGGCAACCCGACCGGCGCGCTGATCCCGGTAGAAACCCTGAAGAAGCTGATCGCACTGGCAGACGAACACGACTTCGTGATCGCCGCCGACGAGTGCTACAGCGAGCTGTACTTCGACGAACAAACCCCGCCTGCCGGCCTGCTCAGCGCCTGCGTGGAGCAGGGTCGCCAGGATTTTAAACGTTGCGTGGTTTTCCACAGCCTGTCCAAGCGTTCCAACCTGCCGGGCCTGCGTTCCGGTTTCGTGGCAGGCGACGCAGATATCCTCAAAGCGTTCCTGCTCTATCGCACCTACCACGGCTGCGCGATGCCGGTACAAACCCAGTTGGCCAGCATTGCGGCCTGGAATGATGAAGAACACGTGCGCGCCAACCGTGATCTATATCGCGAGAAATTTGATGCAGTGCTGGAGATTCTTGCACCAGTGATGGATGTGCAGCGTCCCGACGGTGGCTTCTACCTGTGGCCAAGCGTTGGCGGCGACGACGCAGAATTCTGCCGCGATCTGTTCGTTGATCAACATGTGACCGTGGTGCCGGGCTCCTATCTGTCCCGCGAAGTGGACGGTTTCAACCCGGGTGCTGGACGCGTGCGCCTGGCACTGGTTGCGCCGCTGGCCGAATGCATTGAAGCGGCAGAACGAATTCGCGACTTTATCAACAAGTGATGCGTATTCCCCACGGCATGCAATGTGCCGTGGGGTGCTGATAACACAAACACTGTGCCCCCTCCCCTCAGTAGGAGCTGCCGAAGGCTGCGAAGCATTTCTCCTGAAACACCGCGATCGCAGCCTTCGGCAGCTCCTACAGGTCCTATGTTTGCTGCGAGACAGGCCGGTGTCAGGGACAGGACGGCTACAGATATCCTGTCCTGCTGGCAGACCCGATGGTTTAAGGGCTCCAGAGGACCCCCTTCAGAAATCTGTATCAAAGCCGATACAAGCTGACACTCACGTCATGGATGAACATATGAGCCTTGTATCGACGCTCTCCAACAGTGGCACTGCCGCCTATAACGGTGTCAATGCAGCGACTAGCCCAACCAGGATCGCTACCGCATCAACGACTGCCCTCCAAGAGGAAGCACCGAGCGTCGATAAGGCGACCTTTTCCAGCGCAGCGCTCGAACTCAGTCAGAAAACCTCCTCAGCCTCAAAACTGTATCCAACTCGTCCCGGCATGAGTGCCAATGCTTTGTTGATGGCAGTTGCCAACCCTGGTCTTGAATCAAGCTCCAAGGGCCTGTCTTTCGCTGATGTCGCCACTGACGCCCGTGCTCGCATGGACGACAAGTACGCACAGATGAAAGCCAGCGGCACCCCCTATAACCGTCACGACAAGGAAGCGGCTGACACCAACTCGTTGCTGGGCGATCTTGACCGCAGGTCTCTGTACGCGGTGAGCAAGAATGAAGGCGGCCTGTTTACCAAAGCGGAGCAGGAGGAAGCATCGGATGCGATGAACCGTCAGTTTGGCCTGGCGATGGGCCTGTACAGTGGCTTGACGTCGCTGGAAAACGACTTTGTCGATCCATACAAAGGTGACGATCTCACGCGCTTCAAGGTGGGCCTGAAGTTCTTGAACCAGGTCAGCAGCGAAGAAAAAAGCTCTGCAACCTGGATGCGCATGCACCAGGGGCTGGAGGAGAGCATCGCGAGTCTGGAAAACCCGGAGAAGCCCAAAGTTCAGAAAACCCTGTTCGACATCATTGCCGAAATGAACTCGGAAAAAGTCGAAGAAGACGAGGAAGACCCATTCACCGGCAAAAAAACCAGCTCGACGGGCGGGACAGCTCAGCCGGTTGTCGCTTTAAATGTACCTGACGCCACAAGTGCACCGAGCACGGCAGCCACCTCTGAGAAGACGGCTAGCCAGGGTTAATCTACTTTGCCACGCGCGGTTTGGCCTCATTGAGACCCGACTGCGCCATTCCGTCGTGGCACCCATCGAAGTGCCATATTGGCGGCTTAAACTATCGCGTCACCTTCAGCCAACGGCAGGACACAGGCAAAAAAGTCGTGCCTGGGGACATAAACACGTCGGCAGGACACGCCCAGCCCGCGTGTCCATGGCATAATCCGTGACCGTTTTTCAACCGTCTCAAAGGGGGCAAGCTCGTGGCTGATGAAATCAACAAGTTGCACCTGTATGGGATCAAAGCGTGCGACACGATGAAAAAGGCCCGCACGTGGCTCGATGAAAAGCCGGTGAGCTACGATTTTCACGACTACAAAACCCAAGGTATTGACCGCGAACATCTGACCCGGTGGTGCAACGAGCACGGCTGGCAGACAGTGTTGAACCGCGCAGGCACCACCTTTCGCAAGCTGGACGAGGCGCAGAAAGCCGACCTCGATCAGGATAAAGCGATTGAACTGATGCTCGCTCAACCGTCGATGATCAAGCGCCCGGTGCTCGATCTCGGCGACAGAACCCTGATTGGCTTTAAACCAGACCTGTATGCAGCGGCTATCGCCTGACTGAGATAGCCCTTTAAATTAGTAAGAGGTATTTGCATGTCCACTTCCCTGTTCAGCCTGGCCTTCGGTGTCGGCACTCAAAACCGTCAAGGCGCATGGCTGGAAGTTTTCTACGCCCAGCCGCTGATCAACCCGTCCGCTGAATTGATCGCAGCTGTAACGCCAGTACTGGGTTATACCGGTGGCAACCAGGCCATTACCTTCAACACCGATCAGGCGTCGAAGCTGGCTGAGGCTCTCAAGTCCGTTGACGCCGGTCAGGCTGCATTGCTGACCCGTCTGGCCGAGAGCCACAAGCCATTGGTCGCGACCCTGCTCGCTGAAGATGCTGCTCTGACGTCCACCCCTGAGGCTTACCTCAAGCTGCATCTGCTGTCCCATCGTCTGGTCAAGCCACATGGCCTGAGTCTGGCCGGGATTTTCCCGTTGCTGCCAAACGTCGCCTGGACCAGCCAGGGTGCCATCGACCTGAACGAACTGGCCCCGCGCCAGCTGGAAGCACGCCTCAAGGGCGAGCTGCTGGAAGTGTTCTCCGTCGACAAATTCCCGAAAATGACCGATTACGTCGTACCGACCGGCGTGCGTATCGCTGACAGCGCGCGTATTCGTCTGGGCGCTTACATCGGCGAAGGCACTACCGTGATGCACGAAGGTTTCGTCAACTTCAACGCAGGCACCGAAGGCCCGGGCATGATCGAAGGTCGTGTTTCGGCTGGCGTCTTCGTCGGCAAAGGCTCTGACCTGGGCGGCGGTTGCTCCACCATGGGTACCTTGTCCGGTGGCGGCAACATCGTCATTAAAGTAGGCGAAGGCTGCCTGATCGGTGCCAACGCAGGTATCGGCATTCCATTGGGCGACCGCAACACCGTGGAGTCGGGTCTGTACGTGACCGCTGGCACCAAGGTTGCGCTGCTCGATGACCAGAACAAGCTGGTCAAAATCGTTAAAGCCCGTGATCTGGCTGGTCAACCTGACCTGCTGTTCCGTCGCAACTCCGAAACCGGCGCTGTGGAATGCAAAACCCACAAGTCGGCCATCGAGCTGAACGAAGCGCTGCACGCTCACAACTGATCGATGCTGCATCAGGTCCGATCCCATGATCGGGCCTGACTCACCGAGTCAAAGCAAATGCCCCTCTTTTCCCCTTGGCGCGCTGACTTTCCAGCCATCGACGCCCTGCAACGGCAAGGCCAGACCTATCTGGACAACGCCGCGACCACCCAGAAACCTCAAGCCCTGCTCGACGCCCTTAATCATTACTACGCCAATGGCGCAGCCAATGTGCATCGCGCCCAGCATCTGCCGGGTGCGCATGCGACTCAGGCGTTCGAGGATAGCCGCAGCAAAGTTGCCCATTGGCTCAATGCCAGTGAGACAGGTCAGATTATTTTTACCCATGGTGCTACTTCTGCCTTGAACATGCTGGCCTACGGCCTGGAGCATGAGTTCGTCGCGGGCGATGAAATCGCCATCAGCGCACTGGAACATCACGCCAACCTGTTGCCTTGGCAGCAACTGGCTCAACGCCGCGATCTGAAGCTGGTCATTCTGCCGCTCAATGAGCAAGGGCTGATCGACCTGAGCGCCGCTGCGCAACTGATCGGTGACCGCACCCGCCTGCTTGCTGTGAGCCAATTGTCCAACGTGCTGGGCGCCTGGCAGCCACTGCCGGAATTACTCGCACAGGCCAAGGCCCACGGCGCACTGACTGTTGTCGATGGCGCTCAAGGTGTCGTCCATGGTCGACATGACGTGCAAGCGCTGGGCTGCGACTTCTACGTGTTTTCCAGCCACAAGCTATACGGCCCGGAAGGCGTCGGCATTCTGTATGGCCGCAATGACGTGCTGCCGCGCCTGCAACACTGGCAGTTCGGCGGCGAGATGGTCCTGACCACTGATTACGACCATGCGAAATTCCGCCCGGCACCGCTGGGTTTCGAAGCCGGGACGCCACCGATTGCCGGTGTGATCGGCCTTGGCGCAACGCTGGATTATTTGCAGAGCCTTGATCACCGCGCAGTGCTGGAGCATGAAGCAGCGCTGCACGCGATGCTGCTTGAAGGCTTGCGTCAGCGGGATGGTGTGCGGGTGCTGGGCGAGCCGCAACTGGCGTTGGTCAGCTTTACAGTGGAAGGCGTGCACAACGCCGACCTCGCGCATCTGCTGACAGAACAGGGCATCGCCGTGCGTGCGGGTCATCACTGCGCTATGCCGCTGCTGAAAAGCCTTGGCCTGTCGGGGGCAATTCGGGTTTCCCTGGCGCTCTACAACGACTCAAGCGACTTGCAACACTTCTTCAACGCGCTGGATCAGGCGCTGGAGTTATTACGATGAACCTGCCCGTCGACGCACAAACCGCACTGGACACCTTTGCTCAACCTCAAGGCTGGGAGCAACGTGCGCGATTGCTTATGCAATGGGGCGAGCGATTGCCTGCACTGAACGACGAAGAAAAGTCAGACGAAAACCTGGTCCACGGTTGTGAGAGCAAGGTCTGGCTGCTGGGTTATATGACGGACAGTCACTGGCAGTTTCGCGCGGCCAGCGATGCGCGGATGATTCGTGGTCTGGTGGCGCTATTGCTGGCTCGGGTCAACGGCTTGTCGGCAACAGAGCTCCAGCACGTGGATTTGCCTGACTGGTTCAACCAGCTCGGCCTGAGCCGTCAACTCTCCCCTTCACGCAGCAACGGCCTGAATGCCGTGCTGCAAAGGATGCGTCAGCTGACGGAAGCGGCGGGCTGAGACGGCGGTACCGACACCGGCTTGGCACGCTCCGATGGACGACGTACACCAGCAACAATTTTGTCTACTGCCTTGGTGGCCGCGACCATGCCGAAGGTCGCTGTCACCATCATCACCGCGCCAAAACCACCGGCGCAATCCAGCTTGACCCCATCCCCGACAAAACTCTTCTGCAGGCAAATGCTGCCATCCGGCTTCGGATAGCGCAGTTGCTCAGTGGAGAACACGCACGGCACGCTGTAATGACGATTCATGGTCCGCGAGAAGCCATAATCGCGGCGCAGGGTCGAGCGTACTTTTGAAGCCAGTGGATCGTTGAAGGTACGGTTCAAATCGCAGACCTGAATCAGCGTCGGATCAATCTGCCCACCCGCACCGCCGGTGGTGATGATCTGGATCTTGCGACGCTTGCACCAGGCAATCAGCGCTGCCTTGGCGTTGACCGCGTCGATGCAGTCCAGCACGCAATCCAGATCCGGTGTGATGTACTCGGCCATGGTGTCGCGAGTGACGAAATCAGCCACCGCGTGTACAACGCAATCCGGATTGATCGCCCTCAGACGCTCAGCCATCACTTCAACTTTGGGGCGACCCACGGTGCTGTCCAGCGCATGCAACTGACGATTGCTGTTGCTGACGCAGACGTCATCCAGATCAAACAGGGAAATCTCACCCACCCCAGAACGCGCCATGGCTTCAGCCGCCCAGGAACCGACACCGCCGATACCGACCACAGCAACATGGGCGGCACGCAGCCGCTCCAGACCTTCGATGCCGTACAAACGGGCGATACCTGCAAAACGCGGATCTTCTGAACTCATGACCAATACCCCAAAAACCGGCGCGCATTATAGGGCTTTGGCTGGGTTAGGGCATCCTGAAGGTGGGGTGATTGGTCAGAAAATGTACTGAGGTGGGGCTGACGCGGTTATTCACGCATACCGCCTCGCGAACAAGTTCGCTCCTACCAGGGCGACGCGGAGGCCCAGACTGTTCGGTTTTAAAGGTAGGAGCCAACTTGTTGGCGAGAGGGGCTGACGCGGTTATTCACGCATGCCGCCTCGCGAACAAGTTCGCTCCTGCCACGGCGACGCGGAGGCCCAGACTGTTCGGTTTTAAAGGTAGGAGCCAACTTGTTGGCGAAAGGGGCTTACGCGATTTGAAGCACGCTCACGATACCGGCCCGATGCCACCCCTTTCACTGGAGAAAATAAGCGCCCTTATCCATAAACGGAGGCTCCCCCTTCCCGTTTTGCTTTAAGATAAGCGCCTTTTTCGCGCCCTTATATGATCCGTGCGTCACCGGACCATCCGCGCTATCAACCGGAGTTTTGTACATGACGGCCCCAGCCGACCTTTCGCCTACGCTGCAACTTGCCTGCGACCTGATAAGTCGTCCTTCGGTCACGCCCATTGATGCCGATTGTCAGGCCGTGATGATGGCGCGCCTCGGGAACGCAGGCTTCAAGCTGGAGCCGATGCGAATCGAGGACGTGGATAATTTCTGGGCCAGCCATGGCAACAACGAAGGGCCGGTATTGTGCTTTGCCGGTCATACCGACGTGGTCCCGACCGGCCCGGTTCAAGCCTGGCAAAACGATCCATTCGATGCGCTGATCGATGCAGACGGCATGCTGTGCGGACGTGGCGCAGCCGACATGAAAGGCAGTCTGGCCGCAATGGTCGTGGCCGCCGAGCGTTTCGTCGCTGATCACCCTGACCACAAAGGCAAAGTCACTTTCCTGATTACCAGTGACGAAGAGGGTCCGGCGCATCATGGCACCAAGGCCGTGGTTGAGCGGTTGCGTGAGCGCAACGAGCGGCTGGACTGGTGCATCGTTGGCGAACCGTCGAGCACCACGCTGGTGGGCGATGTGGTCAAGAATGGCCGTCGCGGCTCCCTAGGCGCGACGCTGACCGTACGCGGTAAACAGGGCCATGTGGCCTATCCACATCTGGCTCGCAACCCGATTCATCTGGCGGCTCCGGCTCTGGCAGAACTCGCCGCCGAGCATTGGGACGAAGGCAATGATTTCTTCCCGCCGACCAGCTTCCAGATCTCCAATCTGAACTCCGGCACTGGCGCAACCAACGTGATACCGGGGGATCTGGTAGCGGTGTTCAACTTCCGCTTCTCTACCGAATCCACCGTCGAAGGTCTGCAGCAGCGGGTGTCGACCATCCTCGACAAGCATGGTCTGGACTGGCATGTGGACTGGGCACTGTCCGGTCTGCCGTTCCTCACCGAGCCAGGTGATTTGCTCGATGCGGTCTCGGCGAGCATCAAGGCCGTCACTGGCCGCGAGACCAAAGCGTCCACCAGCGGCGGCACCTCTGACGGGCGTTTCATCGCCACCTTGGGTACGCAGGTTGTAGAGCTGGGTCCGGTCAACGCGACGATTCACCAGGTCAACGAGCGCATTCTGGCCAGCGATCTCGATGTCTTGACCGAGATCTACTACCAGACTCTGGTCAAGTTGCTCGCTTGATGCTGACCTGCCCGATCTGCTCTGCCCCGCTGACTGCGGTGGACAATGGTGTGGCCTGCCCGGCCAACCACCGTTTCGACCGCGCGCGTCAGGGGTATCTGAACCTGTTGCCGGTGCAGCACAAGAAAAGCCGCGACCCTGGTGACAATCAGGCCATGGTCGAGGCGCGCCGGGATTTCCTCAATGCCGGGCATTACGCGCCGGTAGCCAAGCGCCTGGCAGAACTGGCCGCTGAACGTGCCCCCGCGCACTGGCTGGACATCGGTTGTGGTGAGGGTTACTACACCGCGCAAATAGCCGAAGCCCTGCCGGACGCCGATGGCTATGCACTGGACATCTCCCGAGAAGCGGTCAAACGCGCCTGTCGTCGCAATCCGAAATTGACCTGGTTGATTGCCAGCATGGCTCGCGTGCCACTGCCGGACGCCAGCTGCCAGTTTCTGGCTAGCGTGTTCAGCCCGCTGGACTGGAACGAAGCCAAGCGCCTGCTGACGCCGGGCGGCGGTTTGATGCGGGTCGGCCCGACCAGCGAGCATTTGATGGAACTGCGCGAGCGACTCTATGACGAAGTGCGGGACTATGCCGATGACAAACATCTGGCTCTGGTGCCGGAAGGCATGTCGCTGGCTCATAGCGAAACCCTGCGTTTCAAGCTGAGCCTGGTTGACGGTCAGGCCCGCGCCAATCTGCTGGCCATGACGCCCCACGGCTGGCGAGCCAGCGCGGAACGTCGTGCAGATGTGATTGAGCAGGCCGCACCTTTCGAGGTCACCGTTTCCATGCGCTACGATTATTTCGTATTGCAATAACAACCAACGAAGATGCTCGGTACCGGGCATCCGACTGAATCCGCGAATGGATTTTTTCACTTTCTCACGAGGCATCCATGCGCCAACCCGATATCGAGATTTACCTGAAGGACACTGACGTTGATCACAAGGCCATCGCCGAGTGGCTCAGTGTTGCGGTCGGCCCTTGCACCGACTGGGTACAGAAAGGCCAGACCTGGAAATGCAAGGCAGGAAACGTACCGGTGACCTGGCTGCCAAAAGCAGTAGGCAAATGGAACAGCCTGCATCTGGACAGTGACAACACGCCATGGGAAGACGACATCGCCTGCGCCCGCGCTGCGTTCGCTACCCTGAACGTAGAAGTACGCTGCGCACCCGGCACCTGGGTCGAAGAAGAAAGCGACGAAACCGCCGACCGCTGGATACGTATCAGCGCCGATGGCGAGGAAGAGATTACCTGGAAGACGGCGTAACGCTCGAACATCTCTCCTGTGGGAAACCTCCGGTGTCCATGGCACCACGCTGTATCGCGCAAACAGAGGATCTGTAGGAGTGCACGAGCAACGCGAGGCCGCGATAGCGGTGTATCAGACAGGGCGCAATCGCTGCCTCGCGTTGCTCGTGAGCTCCTACAGAAAAGCATTCCAAATCAGATAGTTGTAGTTTGATAGGAGCGCACCTGCTGGTGAGGCATTGGTACAGCCAACTGATGAATGTCGCCGGATAGCCCCTTCGCCAACAAGTTGGCTCCTACAGATACTATGTTTGCCGCGAGACGGCTCGGTGCCACGGACACGGAGGCCGCGCCTTTAAAACAAGGATCCGCTCTAGCATCTGCACAACCGGATCCTTGGTCTGGGCCAAACTTCAGTTGATTGGAATTCGCTGCATATCTCTGACCACGTCTCGCTCGGGAGCTACGTGCCCACCGTTAGGAAGGGAAAGCCCGTGCAGGCCCGGAAGACCGAACCCTTCCCTACCAAGCACTAACGCTTCACCTTTCCACTCTTGAAACAACTCGTAAGCGGGAACCCGCACATGCCCACGAGACGGATCGGCTAAAAAAGCCCGACCTTGCTTGATACCCTTGAGCACCACAAAGTGATTGGACTTCTCGCGACGTAACAGGATGATCACGGGTCCTTTCAATGCCAACGCAGCGCCCATTGAAAGGACTACACCCTCAGCCACGTATCCCAATCGCTCGGCAGACTGCTTAAGGTCAAGCATCGAAAAACCAACTTTTTGCTTTTCCTTGAGCTCATCCTCAGACAATCGAAAAACAATGTCCGCCAGGACCTCTCGCTCTTGCCATTTATCGTCGAAATAGTTTTTTAAAAGAAATGCCAACGCCGCCGCTCCGCATGAATAATCGAGGGTTTGCCGAGCAAGCCCATCCATCTGTAGATAACTCATGGATCGCAATCGAGGACCTTCGCTGGCACATAGCGCACAGGACGCAAGCTGAGCCACAAAAAATACCACCCACCACTTTGCGCCTTGCATCAGTTGAATTGCCGTTTGACGTTCAGCGCAAGCAAGGGTTGCCCAGCGTCCTGGTTAATCCCAAACGTGATCTGAGGTGAGATAACCCAACGATCGAAAGCTCTGTATGAAGCATTGAAGGAAAGCTCAACTGGGTCGACATCCGAACCCAAAATCTTTTCGCGATTCACCATCATATTCTCCCGATGGGCATAGGACAGCCTGCTCCCCAGTGACAGCTTTTCGTTCAAGCCAAAACCGATGCCAAAATAACTACCGAGTAAAGCACCAGGCTTCACGCGGTAACCATCGATCGTTTCTGAAAAGTAATACCGATAGCTAATACCTCCAAACAAAATAGCCGGATCCACATTACGTGCGAAGGCCAGACCGGGCGCGACACTCCAGTGACCGCTGCCGTTATCCAAAGGATCCTTCCAGTCGTGAAACTGATCCCTGTACCTTTTCTTACCGGTTGGGGCCGAACCATCGACGGTTAAAGAAAACGCGGGTAAATTCGCTGTTTCAGCAGTCAATTGATACTGAAGACCGAATCCAAGATCTGATACATCCCACGCCTCGGCATCACGGACATACTTGTTCGAAGACACGTCCTCAACATGGGTATAGGTGACCGGTACACTGACGTACCCCTCGATGCCCGCCATCAAGCCGGCGCGAAGGCTACTTCTTACTTCAAACATCCGGGCCGAACGCGTTGATTTCTGAAAACGATCGACGCTGTACAAAGAGTGCTTATCCCGAAATTGCTTATAGGACATACCCACGTCCAACTCATACTGCCCTGGTGCCAAGAGAACGGTTGAGCCTGTCAAAAAGTCCAAGGGAGTCTCATCGATCTTCTGTTGACCGTACTGTTGTGGTTTCATCGATTTGTTAAGTGTCTGACTGCCGTTGCCGCCATCAAACTTCTTAACCAAGCCCACCACATTGGAAAACTCTATATCAACACGCTCTAGATTTTCGGACATCAGGATGCCCTGCCTGGCTTCGTTCTCCTCTAATAGCCCGGTTGCCCTGTCTCCATTCACAAACACCACCTCGTATTCAGCCTCAGTCATCAGTGAGGTTATGTCCTCTGACTGAAATTTTAAGGGCGGACCGTACGAGGACTTGAACACGACAATACCCTGCCCAAACGAAATCATTTCGCCAGATAACAGATCACCATTTTTTAAACGAATCGTATCCGCCTGAACGCCATGTATCGAAGCTAACATCACGATTAAAAATATAAACCACTGCTTAAACATCAAACCACCTGCAGACAACCAGAATAAAAACCTCAGACTGTTAAGTCTGAGGTCGGTAGTGGATCACCAACGAAACGTTGACATCGGCCTGTTCCATCTCGACTCTCGGAAACCTAGCTCTCGAGGAAGCCGAGTGTTTTTATCCAGCACCTGATAGTGGTACTCCACCATTTCAAACTGAGCTTTATTCCACAACTGGGCATTGCCCGAGGTGTCAGCCATCCATTTATCACCTGCAACATTGGTTGGCTCGGCAAAGCCAGCCCATTTATAGGTAAAACCATAGCGATTATCGTGGTGATCACCAAGATAATTGTAAGACCTGTAATCGCCCTTGTTTCCAAATTTCTTTCAAGACACGTAGTGATAACGCATACCGGTTGTCACACTAGGCATGGATAAGTCAGCTATCAGCCTAGTCCCTTTAAGCTTCGCTAATTTTTCATCCCCTAATCGTTCCAAGCCAAAATATTGCTCCTCCAGCGAATCCAAAATTGGATTACCTGCGAAACCAAGACCCGGAAAGACCGCTAACCCCAGCAACAACGGAACATATCTAATAGACTTCATTCCACACTCCATAAATCAACCTCTAAAACAACAAATTGCGTTCGACATCTTCAATATCTCCTCTTCGCGCTCAGCAGCACTCTTGGAGAGCCATTGCTTTTCAAAATCTGAGCATTCTCGCGCGACTGGAAGACCGTCTAGCTCTGCAAAATGCAATTCCAGCAACGAAAAATATTTAGCCATTTCCTCTTCTGAAGTCATCATCTCAACATCATAAATATGCGACGACTGATCACCTACATGCTTCAAAGCAACGACACCCGCGCCACTTACAACGTCTTTATTAGCTGCGTTCATAGTGGGGTTATTCTCCGCATCCCTCAATGACTCTTTTAACAGTGGCGACATCGTCTCTACCAACATCACATTAAAAGAGTCAATAGCCTCAGCTTTTTCCATGCTCATCAAAGACGGCGAAGCCATTACAGCCCCACGCACCACACTATTGCCCTGCAAAGCCAAACCAACAGACATAAAATGCCCTCCAAACTTTTATTGGTTATTTATAACAGCGATTATCAGACAGACAGCAAGCACTGCACCGAGAAAGAAATTATGCTCAACAAAACAACATGTCAACCAACCAAACACACACAAAAACCGCTTCCTACAACACTTCTAACCGCCACTCTCTTAATATATAAAGACCCATCTTATACTTCTGTAGGAACAATCCCTGAAAATGACTTACCAACAACACAACCCCATGTTTTAAAAAGGTTTTTTATTCCTAACCAAGCGCCGCACAATAAAAATTTATTTTAGGTTTATTTTTTGATGCGCAGGCCCTTCCGCTTTTGCCCAACCCCCCCAGATACGGCACACTAGCGTCCTCGCGGGCACCGCCCCCTTTTCGCAGATGCCGTATGACCCGATCACCGTTCCGCCGCCTTGTATTCGGCACCTTGCGCCGTCTGCTCTATCTCTGGGTTCGTTCCGAGACCATTAATCAGTCGTCGTTCACGCTCAACCTGGATCGCAGTCGCCCGGTGTTTTACGCCTTGCAGTCGCCGTCCATGAGCGACCTGGCGGTGATCGACACCGAATGCCGCAAGGCCGGCTTGCCGCGTCCTATCCTGCCGGTGTCGGTGGGCGAGCTGGTTGAACCGGCTGCGTACTTCTACCTGACGCCTTCGCCAGACTGGCTGGGCCGTCAGGACAAACGCGGCGCGCCGCCGACGCTTGAGCGACTGGTCAGCGCAGTCAGTCAGAACGCGACCGAGGACGCGCAAATCATCCCGGTCAGTGTGTTCTGGGGACAGTCACCGGATCGTGAATCCAGCGCCTGGAAGCTTTTGTTTGCTGACAGCTGGGCCGTTACCGGTCGTCTGCGGCGTTTCGTCAGCATCCTGATTCTGGGCCGCAAGACGCGGGTGCAATTCTCTGCGCCGATCCACATGCGCGATCTGGTCAACGAAAACAAAGGTCATGAGCTCACCCTGCGTATGGCCCAGCGTCTGCTGCGTACGCACTTCCGCAATCTGAAGACCGCCGTTATCGGCCCCGACGTGTCGCACCGGCGCAATCTGGTCAACGGCCTGCTCGACGAACCCTTGGTCAAACAGGCCATTCTCGAAGAAGCCGAAAGGGAAAAGATCCCTGAAGCCAAAGCCCGGGAACAGGCGCTGCGTTATGCCAACGAGATCGCTTCGGACTACACCTATTCAGCAATCCGCTTTCTGGAAGTGATCCTGAGCTGGTTCTGGAACAAGATTTACGACGGCATCAAAGTCAGCCATATCGAAGGCGTGAAAGACGTTGCTCAGGGTCACGAAGTCATTTACGTACCGTGCCATCGCAGCCACATCGATTATCTGCTGCTGTCCTATCTGCTGTTCCGCAACGGCCTGACCCCTCCGCATATCGCGGCGGGCATCAACCTGAACATGCCGGTGATTGGCGGTCTGTTGCGTCGTGGTGGCGCATTTTTCATGCGCCGAACGTTCAAGGGCAATCCGCTGTACACCTCGGTTTTCAACGAGTATCTGCACACGCTGTTCACCAAGGGTTTCCCGGTGGAGTACTTCGTCGAGGGCGGGCGCTCGCGGACCGGGCGCATGCTGCAACCCAAAACCGGCATGCTGGCAATTACCCTGCGCAGCTTTCTGCGTAACTCGCGGATGCCGATTGTGTTTGTGCCGGTGTACATCGGTTACGAGCGCGTACTGGAAGGTCGCACTTACCTGGGCGAGCTGCGCGGCGCGACGAAAAAGAAAGAGTCGATCTTCGATATTTTCAAGGTCATCGGAGCGCTCAAGCAGCGTTTCGGTCAGGTCTCGGTGAACTTCGGTGAGCCGATCAAACTGGCTGAGTTTCTCGACGATGAACAACCGGACTGGCGGGAGCAACAGTTGGGCCCGCAGTTCAAACCGGACTGGCTGAACGAAACCACCAATCGCCTGGGTGAACGCGTGGCTCAGCACTTGAACGAAGCCGCGGCGATCAATCCGGTCAATCTTGTAGCGCTGGCCCTGCTGTCCACACAGAAACTGGCGCTGGACGATCAGGCCATGGAGCGGGTACTGGATCTGTACCTGACGCTGTTGCGCAACGTGCCTTACTCGCCCCACACCACCCTGCCGGAAGGCGATGGGCGAGCCTTGATTGAACATGTGAAAGGCATGAACCTGCTGTCGGAACAGAAGGATGCCTTGGGCAAAATTCTGTATCTGGACGAGCAGAACGCGGTGTTGATGACCTATTACCGCAACAACATCCTGCACATCTTCGCCCTGCCCTCGTTGCTGGCGAGTTTCTTCCAGAGCTCGTCGCGCATGAGCCGCGAGCAGATCCTGCGCTACACCCGTGCGCTGTATCCGTATCTGCAGTCGGAGTTGTTCATTCGCTGGCCGGTGAACGAGCTAGACGAAGTGGTGGATCAATGGCTGCAAGCCTTCGTCGAACAAGGCCTGCTGCGCTTTGAAAACAACGTCTACATGAGGCCAGCGCCAAGCTCTCGAGAGTTTGTGCTGCTGACCCTGTTGTCACGAGCCATTGCTCAGACCCTACAGCGCTTCTACATGGCCATCGCCTTGCTGCTCAACAGCGGGCAGAAGACCCTCAGCGCCGAAGAACTGGAAGACCTGTGTACGGTGATGGCCCAGCGGTTATCGATTCTCCACGGCCTGAACGCGCCGGAGTTTTTCGACAAGAGCCTGTTCCGTCATTTCATTCAGACGCTGCTGGACCTGGGCGTGCTGCGCAAGGATCCGGCCGGCAAGCTTAGCTATCACCCGCTGTTGGGCGAGCTGGCGGAAGGTGCGGCGAAGCGCGTGTTGCCTGCGGAAATCCGGCTGTCGATTCGTCAAGTGGCGCTGCATCAGACAGAGGAGCCTGGCGAACCCGAGCCCGCTGAGGAAAGTCGCTGACCGTTGGAATTGCGTGCAGCCAGCCAGACTGAGTTCCTGATAGGCTCTGTGCATTACCGCGTCGAGGTTCAGCTCGGCGCGGTCTCCGAATCAAGTCAAAGAAAAGGATGCCCCCATGTTCCGTCTCCCCTTTACGTTTGCCAGCGTGTGCGCGGGCCTGATGCTGTCGAGCAGTGTATTTGCCTTGTCACTGAACGATCTGTCGCAATCGGACGCCACCGGCGGTTTGAAGGATGCGTTGACCCAGGGTGCCCAGATCGCCGTCAAGCAACTGGGTAAACCCGGTGGTTTCAGCAACAATGAAGAAGTGCGCATCGAGCTGCCGGGCAAACTGGGCAAAGTCGCGAAAAAAATGAAGCAGTTCGGCATGGGCGACCAGGTTGACCAACTGGAAACCAGCATGAACCAGGCCGCTGAAGCTGCCGTTCCGCAGGCCCAGGCGTTGCTGGTAGATGCTGTGAAAAAGATGAGCGTGGCTGACGCCAAAGGCATTCTCAGCGGTGGCAAGGATTCAGCCACTCAGTACTTGAACAGCAGCAGCCGCGAGCAGATCCGCGCCAAATTCCTGCCTATCGTCAAGCAGGCTACCGACAAGGTCGGCCTGGCGCAGAAGTACAACGCTTTCGCGGGTCAGGCAGCCACATTGGGTGTGCTTGATGCCAAGAGCTCGAATATCGAAAGTTATGTGACCGAGCAAGCGTTGAACGGTTTGTTCGAGATGATCGCCAAGCAGGAAGAAAGCATTCGCGCCAACCCCGCAGCGGCGGCGACGAGCCTGGCGAAGAAGGTGTTTGGGGCGTTGTAAGCAGCCACCACCGGGTACTGCGGTTGAAATGCCATCCCTGTGGGACCGAATTCATTCGGGAAGGCGGTTTTTCAGACGGTGGAGATGTATCGCCTGTAACTGCCCCTTCGCGAATGAATTCGCTCCCACCGGGATTTGAGCCGTCATGCAAACACAGGATGCGGAAGACTCTGTGGTTGCCAGCAAACTGATGTGCGATGCAAATCCTGTGGGACCGAATTTAGTCGGGAAAGCTATATTTCAGGCGATACATAAGCTGCGAATGTAACGCCCCCTTCGCGAATGAATTCGCTCCCACGAACATGCACCCCGTTTTAATCCACCTTCTTCACTCTGAACCACGCCGCATACAGCGCTGGCAGAAACAGCAGCGTCAGCGCTGTCGCGACGATCAGGCCGCCCATGATAGCCACGGCCATAGGGCCGAAGAAGACGCTGCGTGACAGCGGAATCATCGCCAGCACCGCCGCCAGCGCGGTCAGGACGATGGGCCGGAAGCGGCGCACGGTCGCTTCGATAATCGCCGACCACTGATCAAGCCCTCCCGCAATATCCTGCTCGATCTGGTCCACCAGAATCACCGAGTTGCGCATGATCATCCCCGACAAAGCAATGGTGCCCAGCATGGCGACGAACCCGAATGGCTGGTTGAACACCAGCAGGAATAACGTCACGCCGATCAATCCCAACGGTGCGGTCAGGAACACCATCAACATCCGGGAGAAGCTGCGCAGTTGCAGCATCAGCAAGGTCAGCACTACCACGATAAACAGCGGCACACCCGCCTTCACAGAGTCCTGTCCGCGAGCGGCGTCCTCCACCGTTCCGCCGACTTCCAGCAGATACCCATCCGGCAATTCATTGCGGACGTCCGACAGCGTGGGGAGGATTTGCTGCACCAGCGTTGCGGGCTGTTCCTTGCCGTAAATATCGGCACGGACCGTCACGTTGGGCAGTCGATTACGGTGCCAGATCACGCCCTCTTCGAAACCGTATTCAAGCGTCGCCACCTGCGACAGCGCCACACTGGTGCCGTTTTCAGTCGGCACCGCCAGACTCGCCAGCGCCCCCAGTTGCTGGCGCTCATCAGGTGTGCCCCGCAGAAGGATTTCGATCAGTTCGTCGTCTTCGCGGTATTGGCTGACGCTGGAGCCGGTCAACGAACGCTGGAGGAATCTCGACAGTTCGGCCGTGGTCACGCCCAAGGCGCGCGCCCGGTCCTGATCCAGATTGAGGAACACCACCTTGCTCGGTTCTTCCCAGTCCAGATGGACGTTGGCAACGTGAGGATTCTCCCGCACCTTGGCCGCGACCTTGCGAGCTAACTCGCGGACTTCGTCGATGTGCTCGCCGCTGACCCGGAACTGCACCGGGTAACCTACCGGTGGGCCGTTTTCCAGCCGCGTTACCCGTGAGCGCAAGGTCGGGAATTGTTCATTGAGACTGCTAATCAGCCAGGTCCGCAAGGCTTCGCGGTCTTCAATACTTTTGGCCAGGACCACGAACTGCGCAAAGCTGGTTGCAGGCAGTTGTTGATCAAGGGGCAGGTAGAAACGTGGCGAACCGGTCCCGACATACGACACATAATTGTCGATACCCGGATGATCCTTGAGCATCTGCTCAAGACGCTTGACCTGCTCGGCCGTGCTGTTCAGCGAAGCGCCTTCAGTCAGCTTCAAGTCCACCATCAGCTCCAGGCGACCGGACGCCGGGAAGAACTGCTGCGGGACAAACTTGAACATCACCACCGACAGCACGAACAAAGCAACCGTGGCGACGATCACCGTTTTGCGCCAGCGCACGCACCAGCCCACCATCGCCCGCACCCGCTGGTAGAACGGCGTACCGTGAGGGTCCACTGCGTCAGGTCCAGTGCCATGTTTTTTGGCGTGAATCTTCGCCAGATCGGGCAGCAGCCGCTCGCCCAGATATGGCACGAACACCACGGCAGCTACCCAGGAAGCCAGCAGCGCGATGGTCACCACCTGGAAGATCGAACGGGTGTATTCGCCCGTGCTCGACTGCGCGGTGGCAATCGGCAAGAAGCCAGCAGCGGTGATCAGCGTGCCGGTCAGCATCGGGAAAGCGGTGCTGGTCCAGGCGAAACTCGCAGCACGCAGCCGGTCGTAGCCCTGCTCCATTTTGATCGCCATCATTTCCACGGCAATGATCGCGTCGTCCACCAGCAGGCCCAGCGCCAGCACCAACGCACCGAGGGAAATCTTGTGCAAGCCGATGCCCAGGTAGTACATACAGGCGAAAGTCATGGCCAATACCAGCGGTATCGCCAATGCGACCACCATGCCGGTACGCATGCCCAGTGAGAAGAAACTCACCAGCAACACAATCGCCAGTGCTTCGGCTAGTACCTGAACGAACTCACCGACGCCGGTTTTCACCGCAGCAGGTTGATCAGAAACTTTGCGCAGCTCCATTCCGGCAGGCAGGTTTTTCTGCAGGCGGGCAAACTCGCCCTCAAGCGCCTTGCCCAGCACCAGAATGTCGCCGCCCGGCTTCATCGCCACCGCCAGCCCGATCGCCTCTTCGCCCATGAAACGCATGCGCGGCGCAGGTGGGTCATTGAAGCCGCGATGTACTTCGGCCAGATCACGGATACGCAGCGTGCGATCACCCACGCGGATCGGAAATTCACGAATCTCATCAACCGTCTGGAAACGACCGCTGACGCGCAGTTGAATACGCTCGCTGGGTGTTTCAAAGAAGCTGGTAGCCGAGACGGCATTCTGCGCTTCGAGCGCCTGCTGCACAGCTTGCAACGGCAGCCCCAACGTGGCGAGCTTGACGTTGGACAGCTCGATCCAGATCTTCTCGTCCTGCAAGCCGATCAGCTCGACCTTACCCACATCGTTGATGCGCTGCAGTTGAAGCTGAACGCGGTCGGCGTAATCCTTGAGCACGGCATAGTCGAAGCCCTTGCCGGACAGCGCGTAAATATTGCCGAAGGTAGTGCCGAATTCATCGTTGAAGAACGGGCCCTGTACACCCGGAGGCAGGTTCTGACGGATATCCCCGACCTTTTTGCGGATCTGATAGAACAGCTCCGGCAGGTACGAAGAGAAGATCGAGTCACGGGCAATAAAAGTAACTTGAGATTCGCCGGGACGCGAGAACGATACGATGCGGTCGTACTCGCCGGTTTCCATAAGTTTCTTTTCGATGCGATCAGTGACTTGCCGCGCCACCTCCTCAGCGCTTGCGCCGGGCCACAGCGTGCGGATCACCATGGCCTTGAAGGTGAACGGAGGGTCTTCGCTTTGGCCCAGCTTGGTGTAGGACAACGCACCGACTACCGCCAGAACAATCATCAGGTACAGGACGATTTGCCGATTGCGCAACGCCCATTCGGAGAGATTGAATCGCATCCGTGCTTACTCCTTCGCAGCCAGTTTGACCGCACGGTTTTCACGGTCCACAGGGCGCACCTGTTCACCTTCGTGCAACACATGCACACCCGCAGCGACGATCCAGTCACTGGCGGTCAGCCCTTCGAGCACTGGCACCGACTCCTGACCATAAGGCCCAAGTCGGACACTGACGCGTTTGAGGGTGCTGTCGGCCGCGACTCGCCAGACGTAATTGATGCCGTTCTCCGATGTCACGGCAGAGAGCGGTACCGACAGCGGCACGGCTTGCTCGGTCGCAATGAATACCCGCGCACTCTGGCCCAATTCCGCGGGCACTTTGCCGCTGGCGAAAGCAACACGCGCGGCGAAAGTCCGCGAACGCGGGTCAGCCGCAGGCGACAATTCGCGAATGCGCCCGGGGAAGCGTTGTTCGCGCTGAGTCCATAACTCGACGGTGACGGGCTGCCCTGTCTTGAAGCGGGCGAAGTTCTGTTCCGGCAGGCTGATCAAGACTTCCCGCTCACCATCAGCAGCAAGGGTAAAGACCGTTTGCCCGACAGCGACAACCTGACCGACTTCCACCAGCCTTTTTGCCACCACGCCGTCCTGTGGCGCGCGCAGCACGGCATAACTGGTCTGGTTGTCAGCAACGGTCAGCTCGGCCTTGATCTGCTTGAGACGGGCCTCACCGGAGCGATAGAGGTTTTCGGCGTTGTCGTACTGCGAACGGCTGACCATCTGCCGATCCATAAGGGTCTTGTAGCGATCCCGCTCGGAGCGCACCAGCTGCAGGTTGGCCTCGGCGGCGGCGACTTGAGCGCGCGTGGCATCCAGTTGCAGACGAACGTCCTGAGCATCCAGCTCGGCCAAGGGCTGATTGGCCTTGACCCGTTGCCCCTCTTCCACCAGACGCTTGCTGACCTTGCCGCCGATCCGGAACGCCAGATCCGGCTCAAAGCGGGCGCGGACTTCACCGGGATAACTGTCCACGGACTGCGCGGATGGCGATGGCTGAATAACCATGACGGGACGAATTGTGGTCGGTGCAGTTGCTTCCTGGCCACAGCCAGACAGCAGTGACATCAGACCCAGAGGCAGGACGAGGCACAGGAACTTGCGCAACATGGTGGAGGCCTTCGCAAAAGATGCTTGGAATAATTGTACTGACGAGTATATTAAAAATTACCAAACTCACCAGTACATTATTAAACGAACATGCCTGACCATTCTCAAAGCAGCGCTCAAGGCAATCCGGGGCCCGGTCGGCCAAAAGATCAGGCCAAGCGCGGGGCCATTCTTGATGCGGCAAAAGAGTTATTTGTGCGCAATGGCTACGCCGGCACCAGCATGGATGCGGTTGCAGCAGAGGCCGGGGTTTCGAAGCTCACGGTCTACAGCCACTTCAATGACAAGGAGACCCTGTTTACCGCAGCCGTGGTGGCACGTTGCGAAGAGCAGTTGCCGGAATTATTCATTGAGCTGAACCGCGACTTACCGGCAAAGACCTTGTTGCTGAGTGTTGCGCGGGGTTTCCAGATACTCATAAACAGTCCTGAATCCGTTGAGTTGCACCGCCTGATGGTGACGCTGGGCACTCAGGATCCGAAGCTGTCGCAGATATTTTTCGCCGCAGGACCACAGCGGGTTCTTCAGGAAACCGAGCGTTTGCTGAGGCGCCTGGAGCAGCGCGGGCAACTGAAGTTTGAATCCCCTGGAACCGCCGCCGAGCACTTTCTCAGCCTGATCAAAGGCGTCTGCAACTTCCGCCTTCTGGTGGGCTGCGGCGAACGGCCGGATGAAGCCAGCGCAGAAGCGCACGTGCAGGACGTGGTGGCATTGTTTATGCGGGCGTATTCGGTTTGATCAGGCTCTCTGGATCAAGGTGGAATTCGAGGCTGATGCAAAACCGTGGGAGCCGAGCTTGCTCGCGATGCAGGCGCTGCAATAGCTAAAGCTACACCCCCGTTATCGTTCATCGCGAGCAAGCTCGGCTCCCACAAAGAATCCGCAGCAGCGCAACAGGAGACCTGTGGCGCGCCAGAGAAATGATCAAGATCACACCGACTTCAACGCCTTCTTCGGATAGATGTCATACCTGCTGGATTTGCCATCCAGCGCGTAGCTCGGCTTGGGGCCTTCGATGCACGGGGCTTTGCGTGGGCGTTTTACCACTACGCGGTGGGTGGCCAATGCCAATGCAGCTTCCAGCAGCGCAGGCGCGTCCATGTCGTCGCCTACCAACGGGCGGAACAGGCGCATTTCCTTCTTCACCAGCGCAGTTTTTTCCCGATGCGGGAACATCGGGTCCAGATAGATCACTTGCGGCGGCTCGCTTTCCCAGCCCCGAATCAACTCGATGGAGTTGCCGGTCAGCAAGCGCATCTGGCTAATGATCGAACCCACTTCCCGATCCTGCCGTCCACGGCTCAGGCCGTCTTCCAGCAATGCCGCGATGATCGGTTGGCGCTCGATCAGGCTCATCTGACAGCCAAGGCTGGCCAACACGAACGCATCCTTGCCCAGGCCCGCCGTTGCATCCAGCACCGAAGGCCGAACGCCAGGCTGAATGCCCACCGCTTTGGCGATCATCTGCCCGCTGCCGCCACCGAACAGACGCCGATGAGCCACCGCCCCCTCAACGAAATCCACCCGCACCGGGCCTGGCACGTCATCACCCAACTGCTGCAATTGCAGGCCATCGTCTGTCACTTGCAGGGCAAAGTCCGCGTCAACGTCCTCTAACGGCAGGTCCAGACGCTGTGCCCACTGCGCGGCCTGTTCCTGACTTTGGCTACCTGAGGGGCTACCTAGGGCTTCGACCCGGATGCGACTGCCCGCTTGTTGCTCACTCATTGTGTCCACACGCTCAAAAAGTGTTAATGATCGGCAAAATCTGCCGATAAAGAAGTATCAGGCATTCTGCCAGACCTACGACGTGTAACGATCGATATGTCAGACATTCAGCAATCATCCATAGGTTATCTAACGCACGCAGGTGATTTTACCCTGCGTAACAGCCGGGCTCTGGGCGGTGTTACCCAGATCTGGTCGGATGCGTTTGCCCGTGTGATGGCTGAACAAGTACGCGATACAACGGCTGAACCCGTTGATCCAGCCAGCGTTGCGACTGATGTTGCTACAGGCGAGCCTGTTGCCGGTGCGCGTACACTGGGCAAGATCGTCGAGCAGCGCGCCTGCCCGGTTGAAGACATGCCACGTGTTCCTGCCGAGCCGCTGTTTCTTCCGATCGCTGAATTTGAACTCGACCTGCTGCCACCTCCGAACGAACCGTTCAGCATCAGCGAAATGATCGCTCAGCAACGCGATCTGGAGTTCGACAGCGAGTGGGTTCGTCCGAACGTACTGAATCCTTACGACGACAGCGTGATTCCAGGCCCGGGCCCTCAGCCTCGTCCGCTGCACTTGCCAATCGCCGAATTCGAATGGGACCTGGCTGACAAGCCTGCCCTGCCACTGGATGACGCCACCATGGTCGCCCAGCAACGCGCCCTGAATTTCGACATGGGCTGGGCACGTCCGATCATCCTGCAAAACCTGCGCATGGCTGCTTGATTCCGTTGATTCGGTGACATCTGTAGGAGCTGCCGAAGGCTGCGAATGGATTCCCATGACACGCCGCCTTCGCAGCCTTCGGCAGCGCCTACATAAACATCTACCTCAGCGACACACCCGCCAACCGCCCATATCCAGATGAAAATGGTTTTGATGCGCCGCGTTGTAATCAGGCCCTAACACCGTATTGAAGTTCTTGCAGGCTCCGTCGCGAACCTCACGCAAGAACCGGCCCTTGTCGCCCTCGTTCTTCCAGTCCCGCAACAGGTTGATCCGCTGCCCATCGGCCAGGCGAAAACCGGCGATGTCCAAGGCATTTGCGGTCGCATGCTGACTCAGCCGCCCGCTGCTTCTTCCGTAGACGTTGCGACAGGCAAAACTGCCCAGATGGTCGATACGCGTCACTCGCTGACCAAATACCGCCTGGGCCGCGGGCTGCAAGGTGTGAACTTCAAACAGCGCGTAGGCCACCGCCAACGGACAACTGGCGAGGAAGCTGCTGCTCAGCCCTACATCACCACCCTGCACTCGTAGCACGCCGGTGAGCGGGCAATCTGCGGAGGTGGGGCTGTCGGCTTGACGGCTGAAACGAAGGCTTGATGAACTCAGCACCTGATCGCACAACTGTGGATCATTCTTGACCCGCGACAGCTTCCAGGAGGTCAGGAAGTTGGGTTCAGCCTGAATATCCAATGGCGCCCAGGGATTCCATTGCGCTGGCACCTCGATCCAGCCCCGCCATACCGCAGCGATGGCGCCAGCACAGAGCAGCAGGAAAACCAGAAACAGCGTCGAGCCCCGCACACTCAGTCCTTGAACAAGGCATTGAGTTGAGCAAACGGCAGCGCTTGCTCAGCGTAGGTAAACGTCCCCTGGGTACGGATTTCCTCTGCAGCGCGGTACAAGCCGCCGAACGCCGCGCGCACAAGGGATGAGCCGACGCTGATACGCTTGACGCCGCACTCACTGAGTTCAGCGACGGTCAGCGTGACACCGCCCAGCCCCATCAACACGTTGACTGGCTTGGGCGCAACGGCACGGACCACCGCAATAACTTCTTCGCGAGTGCGCAAGCCGGGCGCGTAAAGCACGTCAGCTCCGGCATCGGCGTAGGCCTTCAGCCTGTTCAAGGTGTCCGCAAAATCCATCCGGTCGTTGAGCAGGTTTTCCGCTCGAGCAGTCAGCATGAACGGGAACGGCAAGCTGCGTGCAGCCAGTGCCGCCGCCCTGACCCGCGCTACGGATAACTCGTAATCATAAATCGGCTGATCGGTCTTGCCGGTGGCGTCTTCGATAGAAGCACCAACGATGCCAGTCCGCGCCGCTGCCAGCAGGTTGGCTGCACAGTCTTCAGGGCTATCGGCGAAACAGTTTTCAAGATCGGCGGCGACCGGCAAGTCTGTTGAAGTAACGATTGCCCGAAGATTTTCCAGCGATTCGGCGAAGCTCAGCGCACCTTCGGCATCCGCCCGACCCAAGGTGAAAGCCAGACCCGCGCTGGTGGTGGCCAACGCTTCGAAGCCCATGGAGGCCAACAGTTTGGCCGACCCTGCGTCCCACGGATTGGGGATCACAAAAGCATGATCACGCTCGTGCAGTGCCTTGAAAGTTTGTGCGCGAAGAAGCTGTTGCGAATCCATTGCTGACTCCTGTGATCGTTAATACGGCTATTGAAGCCATAGTTATCGACCTCAGAGCAAGCCCAGTTGCTGCACCGGTGGTGCGCGCTCCAGTTCAACCAATGGCGGTAAACCTGGCAAGCGTTCCATCAACTGACTGTGGAAACGTCGGGCCAGAAGCGGCGCTTCGAGGTTGTCCGGGGTGTGCAGGAACACATAAGGCGTACGCCCTTCTTCAATCCAGGCTGCGACTTTAGCCACCCACTGGACCAGAAACGGGTCATTGGCCTCCAGCACGGGATGACCAATGAAGCGCACCTGCGGAAATTGAGTCAGCGCTGCCGGACGGGCTGGAACCTTGGGTTTCTTCGACTGTGCATGCAGTACCGCCGGATCGCTGGACACACAGCTGAACAACGCGCGTGAGTCCAGACAGATGCGCTCAACGCCACGCTCCAGCAAAAGGCGATTGAGCATGCGCTCTTCATCACCCTTTCCGAAAAACGCCATATTGCGCACCTCGACGGCCAACGGACACTTCAGCTCGTCAATAAACGTGACGAGTTCGGCAAGCCGCTGCGACGTGAAGCTGGCAGGCAACTGCAGCCAGAAAGGTGCAACGCGTTCGCCCAAAGGTGCCAGCAACTGGATGAATGTTTCCGCGGCCTGCAATTGCAGGCGCAAATCACCGCCATGGCTGATATCGCCGGGAAATTTGGCCGTAAAGCGAAAATCATCGGGCAGCACTTCAGCCCAGCGCTGCACAGTGGAGGGCGCAGGCCGCGCGTAAAAAGTGGTGTTGCCTTCAACGGCGTTGAAGACCTGTGAGTACAGGCCTAGAAATTCGTTAGTACGAGCGTCTTCGGGATAAAGTGATTCGCGCCAGGCGTTTTCACTCCATGACGGACATCCCAGAAAGTAAGGCAGGCGAGAATCATTCAAACGTGGAGATCAAGCCCTGAAACTTCCAGATCCCAGTCAACGAAGCTGGCGGTGGTCAGGTAACTGGCCAGCGCAGTGGCAACGCGAGTGCTCATGGAACGCGGGAAGATGATGTCTTGCGGACGTGCAGGAACGTTGGCAGTCGAATTGGCCTGTGCATTACCACCTGAGCGAGCGCTTTGCGCTGGCTGCTGGGCAACTTCGGCGTCGTTTTCGACTTCTTCGAAGGTGCCATCAACGATCGCAGGCTGATTACGCGGCTTGCGTTTGATGGGGTATGAACGTTGTGAAGGGCCGTCTATGCGCATTAGTGCGTACTCTGCATCTTATAGTGGCAATCTAACTTCACGGGCAGAGTGTTGCAATTACCCGAACGATAACTAGACCACACAATTTGAAAAAGTTTCGCAACAAGCGGGAAGTTGAGGATTTTAGGCGATGAAAGGTCGTGTTTATTGAGCTGATACATTTCCTGTAGGAGCTGCCGAAGGCTGCGAAGTACTTATCCTTACACACCGCCATCGCAGCCTCCGGCAGCTCCTACAGGAAATGCATTTCAAAACAGCATTTCCAGCTATCGGGCTTTGGGCGTGGCCACTTTATCCCGCAGATAAACCGGCTGTGCATCGTCTGCAACGATGGCCTCACCGCGCTGCCAGGCGAAGGTCGCTAGGGTCAGTAAATCCTGAGCATGGGGGAGCATACTGGAGTCGTGACCTATGACGCTGACCGGCAGACGCTCGGCGTACTCCCAGCCTGTGCCGGACCCAAACCATTCACCACTCGCATCAACGGGCAAAGCAACCTGCTCTGGCGGCAGTACCGCTTCGGCGCCAAGCAGACGCATCTCCCCCGCCACCTCGCTATAGCACCCCCAGTAAACCTCATCCATGCGCGCGTCGATGGCCGACGCAACCTGATGGGCACCGTGCTCGCGCATGGCTCGCTGGGCCAGTACTGCCAGATTGGAAACGGGGAGAACCGGACGCTCCAGACCAAAGGCCAACCCCTGCACAACGCCAATGGCGATCCGCACGCCCGTAAAGGCACCCGGACCACGGCCAAAAGCAATGGCATCCAGCGCTGACAGGCCAATACCCGCCTCTGCCATGATCGCTTTGATCATGGGCAGCAAACGCTGGGCGTGCAGGCGCGGGATCACCTCGTAGTGGCTCAGCACCTTGCCGTCGTGCAGCAAAGCGACCGAGCAGGCTTCAGTGGCGGTGTCCAGGGCCAGCAAGGTGGTCATCAGGGTTATCCATCGAGATCAAAAAAGGGGCGCATTATAAACGACAAAACGGCCCGCAAGCGGACCGTTTGTTGACTCAAGCCAGTGCTGTCAGCTCAGAGCTTCAAGCACTTTTCTGGTGATGTCTTCAACCGAACCGACGCCTGCGATGTGGCTGCACTTAGGCTTGCCATTTTTCGCTTCGAGTTTGCTGTAGAACTCAACCAGCGGCTTGGTCTGGTCGTGATACACGGCCAGGCGATGGCGAACGGTTTCTTCGACGTCATCCTTGCGCTGCAACAGTGGCTCGCCAGTCACATCATCAATGCCTTCAACCTTGGGCGGATTGAAAATGGTGTGATAGATACGGCCAGAGCCTTCGTGTACACGGCGACCGGACATGCGCTTGACGATTTCCTCGTCATCTACAGCGATCTCCAGCACGTGGTCGATTTCCAGACCCGCCGCCAGAAGCGCTTCCGCCTGTGGAATGGTGCGGGGAAAACCGTCAAACAGCACGCCGCCGGCGCAATCAGGCTCGGACAGACGATCCTTGATCAAACCGATGATCAGGTCATCGGAAACCAGACCGCCGTTGTCCATGACGCTCTTGGCTTTAAGGCCCAGTTCAGTGCCAGCCTTGACGGCAGCGCGCAGCATATCGCCTGTGGAAATTTGCGGGATGCCGAATTTTTCGGTGATGAATTTTGCCTGAGTACCTTTACCGGCCCCGGGAGCTCCCAGCAGAATCACGCGCATCGATGTGCTCCTCAAATTTTTTATATGTAAACGTCGGATTCGCCACTACTGGACCAATCTCAAATGTGGTTCGAGCCGAAGAATGGCCAAAGGCTGATCAAGATACACAGCCGACACAAGTGGCACAAGCCGCCAAAAGTCGCAGTATCCACTACCCGGTCAGAGGTAGCAGAGTGCGAAATTGGTTCAGGTGGCTTGAGCCAGTCAAAAGCGCGCAAGTCATTGATGCCAATGGCGCACTGGCAATTGACGGCGCGCCATTAACGGAAGCGCTGACTAACCGGTGTTACGCAATCCGGCGGCAATACCCGCCACAGACACCAGCAGTGCCTGCTCCAGAGGACTGTCCAGACTTGCCTCACGGTTGCGTGAACGGGCAAGCAACTCTGCCTGAAGCAGATGCAGTGGATCCAGATACGTGTTGCGCAGGCTGATGAATTCAAGCGTCGCAGGGCTATGAGCCAGCAGTTGCGATTGCCCGGTCAGCCCCAGCACTACGGAGCATGCCTGCGACAATAGGTCGCGTAAATGCGTACCCAAATGTTGCAGTTTCGGCTCAACAAGACGCTGATCGTACAGTTGGGCAATATCGTGGTCGGCTTTGGCCAGCACCATCTCCAGCATGTCGATCCGGGTGCGGAAGAACGGCCAGTGTTCACGCATCTGCCCTAACAGTTCACCTTCGCCACGTTCGAGGGCCTTATTGAGCGCTGCCTCCCAGCCAAGCCAGGCGGGCAACATCAATCGCGTCTGGGTCCAGGCGAAAATCCACGGAATGGCCCGCAGGCTCTCTACGCCCCCTTCCCTGCGCTTGGCCGGACGACTCCCCAAAGGCAAGCGACCCAGTTCCTGCTCTGGCGTGGCCTGACGGAAGTACTCGACAAACTCCGGATGCTCACGCACCACCGCGCGATAAGCGCTGACGCCATCGGCCGCCAGGTTATCCATCATCTCTCGCCATGCAGGCTCCGGCGGCGGTGGCGGTTGCAAGGTGGCTTCCAGCACCGCGGCCAGATACAGATTGAGGTTCTGTTCGGCGATATCTGGCAGGCCGAACTTGAAGCGGATCATTTCACCCTGTTCGGTGGTGCGGAAACGCCCTGCGACCGAACCCGGTGGCTGCGACAGAATCGCCGCGTGAGCAGGACCACCGCCACGGCCGACGGTGCCTCCGCGACCATGAAACAACAGCAGCTCGACTTGCTGGGCGCGGCAGATATCAACGAGTTTTTCCTGCGCCCGATACTGCGCCCAGGCCGAGGCAGTGGTGCCCGCATCCTTGGCGGAATCGGAATAGCCGATCATTACTTCCTGCGGGCCGTGCAGACGTGACCGGTAACCCGGCAGGTTCAACAACTGTTCCATGGCTGGTCCGGCGTTATCCAGGTCCGCGAGGGTTTCGAACAGCGGCACGACGCGCATAGGGCGCTGCAAGCCCGCCTCTTTGAGCAGCAACTGCACCGCCAACACGTCCGAAGCAGCACCGGCCATGGAAATCACATAGGAACCCAATGAGGCGGCAGGCGCAGCAGCCACCTCGCGACAGGTTGCCAGCACCTCGGCGGTGTCAGCGGCCGGTTTGAAGTGCGCAGGCAGCAACGGACGTCGGCTGTTCAATTCCCGCAACAGGAAATCAACGCGTGCCTGCTCGTCCCACTCCTCATAGCGGCCAAGACCAAGGTAGTCGGTAATTTCGGTCATGGCCGACTTATGCCGGGTGGAGTCCTGACGGACATCCAGACGCACCAGAAACAGACCGAACGTTACTGCACGACGCAGACAGTCCAACAGCGGACCATCCGCGATCACGCCCATGCCGCACTCATGCAGCGACTGAAAGCAGAGCATCAGCGGCTCAAGTAGCTCGCGATTATCATGCAGCACGTTATCTGGCGCGGGCTGTGTGACGGCCAGCGAAGCCTGAGCCCAGTTGCGGGTCGCCCGTAGCCGCTCGCGCAGTTGCTTCAGGACAGCACGATAGGGTTCAGCGCTGTCGCCTGCACTGGCACGTAACACATCACTGGCTTGCTGCATCGACAATTCGGCTGCCAGTTGATCGACGTCACGCACATATAGATCCGCCGCCATCCAGCGGGCCAGCAACAGCACCTCTCTCGTAACCGCCGCCGTGACGTTGGGATTACCGTCACGGTCGCCGCCCATCCATGAGGCAAAACGAATCGGCGCAGACTCCAGTGGCAGATGAAAACCGGTGGCTGCATGCAACGCGTGATCGGCCTTGCGCAGGTAATTGGGTACTGCATGCCATAACGAATGCTCGATAACGGCGAAACCCCATTTCGCCTCATCCACCGGGGTCGGTCGGGTGCGGCGAATCTCTTCAGTGTGCCAGGCTTCGGCAATCAGGCGCTGCAGGCGCTCGGTGATCTGCTCACGTTCGGCGCTGCTCAGATCACGATGATCGAGGGCCGCAAGTTGTGCGGCGATGGCGTCGTACTTCTGAATCAGGGTGCGGCGTGCCACTTCGGTGGGGTGCGCAGTGAGGACCAGTTCGATTTCCAGCTTGCTCAACTGCCGAGCCAAGGTCTCGGGTTTATGTCCTGCACTTTTGAGGCGGTCGAGCAGCTCAGGCAGCACTCGAGATTCAAACGGTTGCGGCTGTGAATCGTCACGCCGCCGGATTAGTTGATATTGCTCGGCGATGTTGGCCAGGTTGAGAAACTGATTGAAGGCCCGCGCAACCGGCAGTAATTCATCTTCGGCCAGGCCATCAACACTGGAAGTAAGCTGCTCGGCGCCCTCAGCCGAACCGCGCCGACCGGCCTTGGCTCCTTTGCGAATACGTTCGATCTTGTCGAGAAACTCACTCCCGCGCTGATCGCGAATGGTATTGCCCAACAGCTCACCCAGCAGGTGCACATCCTCGCGTAAACGCGCGTCGATATCAGCCATCGTTCCTCTCCCCCTGATTTTTGTGTGGGCGCCACCCGCCTCAAAGCGTTAGCGACTGAACAGGCGTGCAGAATTCTGATCTATCCCTTTTCTACCATCAGTGCAGCAAAATCAACAGCCACGCCAACACCCGGTGAATAAACCTTTTGAAATAACCCGGCTAATCTCATCGGTGAACCATGGCTGAGCACTCAATGAATCAGCACTCAAGCAGACCTGCCATCGGTGGGCAAACAAAGAGGTCCCTATGAAAATCCGTGAACTCGCCAACCATTGGGAAGAGAACGCCAAAGGACGGCTGACCAAGACTGAATATGCGATCCACCTGGACATGGAGTCCGCTGCGCGCTTGAGCGCGCTGACAGAGATGTACCCCAAACATCATCCTGAAGAGTTACTGGGCGAGCTGATCGGTGCAGCCCTGGAAGAACTCGAAGCGAGCTTCCCTTACGTCAAAGGCCAGCATGTCGTGACCACTGATGAAGAAGGTGACCCGGTCTACGAAGACGTGGGCCCGACCCCGCGTTTCCTGGCGCTTTCACGGCGGTATCTGCATGAGTTGTCCGAAAAAAAGGACACTGAGTAATAACCCGCTTACGCGTCGCGCGGGCCTCAAGACGGCCTGGCAGTGACGTGCCAGGATCGTTTTTTCACACGATTTGTTCCCCGACCCCACTGACTATTGACGTCAAAAAAAACCTGAACTATTCAAAAAGCTCATGTGTCCGAGCCCATAGCCATTACAGAAAAGCCTACGGATAGCCAACGGCGCAGCCAGACGCTACCTCGCACGCTTCAGGCCAACGACTGTCATGGAACACTCAAGATTTTCAGGAGTTAAATAATGGAGTCGATCACGATGAACACGCTTACTGCCAACACCAAATTCAAAGGCCTGCGCGGTCTGAAACTGACTGCTCTGGCACTGGGTGCCAGCTTCGTACTCGCTGGTTGTGCAGGTAATCCTCCGACCGAGCAGTACGCTGTGAGCCAATCGGCCGTCAACAGCGCCGTCAGCGCCGGTGGTACCGAGTTCTCCGCAGTGGAAATGAAATCGGCGCAAGACAAACTCAAGCAAGCCGAGCTCGCCATGCAAGAGCAGAAATACGACGAAGCACGCCGCCTGGCTGAACAAGCTGAATGGGACGCTCGCGTAGCAGAACGTAAATCCCAGGCTGCCAAGGCAGAGCGAGCTGTGCAGGATGCCCGTCAAGGCGTCAACGAACTACGTGAAGAAGGTCTGCGTCAGGTGCAACCGGCACCGGCCCAGTAACCAACGTTGCAGCCAACGTTTTTCATGCATTTCGAATTCGATTGAAAGGACGAAACTATTATGCGCAAACAAGTGATGATCCCTGCCCTGCTGGCCATGAGTGTTGCACTGGCCGCTTGCTCGACGCCGCCTAACCAGAATCTGGAACAGGCTCGCACCAACTTCTCCGCTCTGCAGACCAACCCGCAGGCTACCAAAGTAGCGGCGCTGGAAACCAAAGACGCCAGCGACTGGCTAGACAAGGCTGACGCAGCCTATCGCAACAGCGAAGACGAGAAGAAAGTCGACCAACTGGCTTATCTGACCAACCAGCGTGTTGAAGTTGCGAAGCAGACTATTGCCCTGCGCACCGCTGAAGAGGAACTGAAAGGTGCCTCCGCTCAGCGCGCTCAAGCCCGTCTGGATGCCCGTGACGCTCAGATCAAGGCACTGCAAAGCAGCCTGAACGCCAAGCAAACCGAGCGCGGTACGCTGGTGACTTTCGGCGACGTGCTGTTTGACCTGAACAAGGCGGAGCTGAAATCCAGCGGTCTGGTTAACGTCAACCAACTGGCGACCTACCTGCGTGATAACCCGGATCGCAAAGTGATCGTGGAAGGTTATACCGACAGTTCGGGTTCCGATTCCTA
This sequence comes from Pseudomonas syringae group sp. J309-1, assembly GCF_032582135.1. Classification (NCBI taxonomy): domain Bacteria; kingdom Pseudomonadati; phylum Pseudomonadota; class Gammaproteobacteria; order Pseudomonadales; family Pseudomonadaceae; genus Pseudomonas; species Pseudomonas syringae group sp. J309-1. The sequence goes on from NZ_JAWHNU010000012.1 coordinate 80,226, forward strand.
CAACCTGTCTCTGTCCGAGCGTCGCGCCAACTCTGTGCGCATGGCACTGGTGAAAATGGGCGTTGATCCAGCCCGCGTAGTTTCCCAGGGTTATGGCAAGGAATACCCGGTTGCCGACAACACCAGCGCTTCGGGCCGTGCCCAGAACCGCCGTGTGGAAGTGACCGTTTCCAACGACAACCAGCCGGTAGCGCCACGTTCGTCGATGAAGTAAATCGCTGACGCTGCAATCCAGAAGCCCGGCCTGTGAAAACAGGCCGGGCTTTTTTGTTGTAGTTTACTTAATACGGATCTGAGTGAGTTCTCCTGTGGGAGCAGGGCTTGCCCGCGATAAGGCTGAATGCGGTTCACTTTAGAACGCATTCAGCCTTATCGCGGGCAAGCCCAGCTCCCACAGGGGATCGCATTTCACAATCAAGGCTGAAGTTGCTGTGGCGTCTCCTGGCCTGCACAGCGCACTGCCTGCTTCCTGTTATTGATCAGAACTCCTGACAGTCCCTTCTGCGCTGTATCAAACAACACCAGCACGCCATCAATGCACTGCGCGACTTCGGCGGCAGGTGCGGCGGCGATTTTATAGTCTTCGCCCGGCACGGTTTTGAGCATCGTGAACTCGTTGAGCAACAGCGCATCCTCAGGTTTGGCGAAATGCAGATAGCCGTAATACCAAAGCGTGCCGACAGTGACGAAGATCGTGCAGATACCCGTGATGATCAGGGGAATGGCATTGCGCTCGTCACTCATTTGCGGTTCTCAGGTGTTTCTTTTTCAGAGGGATCCGGGTAATTCGGCACTTCACCGAGACGACGCAGACCATTGAAGTGCTGCGGATCTTCCAGATAGCGGATCATCACCTGACGCCAGGTGGGGTCAGAGAATGTCTGCACATGACCGCCACGGGTCAGTTGCAGCACCCGTGGCAGCGGCGCGGCCTGATAGAGGCTGATGCCGTTGTCGAGCGGCACGAGGGTGTCGTCCATGCTCTGGAATATCAGCATCGGCGTCCCCTTCAATTTCGGCAGGCCATTGATGGCGCTGTCGCCGTCGGGTATCAACCAGGAAAGCGGTGTTTTGAACGGCCAGGTCAGCCATGAAGTACTCAGCGTATATCGAGCGACTTCACGGTAACTGGCGGGCGCTCCATCGAGAATCAGCGCCTTGAGCCGCGAACGTTGCTGCGGATGCTCCGACAGGTAATGAACTCCCAAGGCCCCGCCGATGCTTTGACCGAGCACGACCAGCGGCTTGCCCTGCACTTCAGGGGCTCTGTTCAGCCAGTCGAATGCTGCATCCACGTCCTGATAAATCGCAGGCAGGCTGGGCGCCCCTTGGGATAAACCATAGCCGCGATAGTCAAGGATCAGAACCTGATAACCCTGCTCCGGCAACCACCAACTACCGCCCAGGTGCCAGGCCAGATTGCCGCCATTGCCATGCAAGTGCAGCACCGTGCCTTTGACTTCAACGCCTTCTTTGGCAGGCAACCACCAGGCATGAAGTTGCGTGCCGTCGGCAGCGGTCAGGGTCACGTCGCGGTATTTCAGGTGGGCTTTTTCAGGGGTAAACGGCAGGCCCGGTTCCGGGTAGAACAGCATCGAGCTGCAGCCGCTCAGGGACAAGAGTAGCGTGAGGGTGATGAGGAATTTCAAGCGGGATTCCTTTTGTTTTTTGATGCGGCTCGGATCAATAAAATACATTTTCTGTAGGAACTGCCGAAGGCTGCGATCGGATTCTAATGACACACCGCCTTCGCAGCCTTCGGCAGCTCCTACAAGAGATCTGAGGCGCTACAAAATATTCGAATAGTCCGCCTCGATCCGGTCCAGGCTCAGGTGGTTCAGGAAGTTCGAGAAGCACATCCACGCCGACAGCGCGTTCATGTCCCGGAACTGCTCGGGCAGGTATTTAGGCGGCACGACCAGGCCTTCATCCACCAACTGACGCAATGTACGCATGTCCTCAAGGGTGGTTTTGCCACAGAACAGCAGTGGCACTTGTTCCAGCTTGCCCTTGCGCACGGCGAGCTGAATATAGTTGTAAACCATGATGAAACCCTTGAGATAGGACAGGTCCTTGGTGAACGGCAGGCCATTGGGCACCGAGCCGCGGAAAACCCGGCTGGCATTACCGTAGCTTTCAGACATGCCAAAACCTTGCTCACGGTAGAACTCGAACACCTGAAGGAAATCTGCGCCCTCCTCGGCCATGTGGATAGCGCGAGTACGGTTGGTCAGCTTGCGCAAACGACTTGGGTAGGAGGCAAAGGCGATGACCTCCATGAGGATCGCCAGGCCTTCCTGCGTCACCGTCGAGGACGGCGGTCCTTTTGACAGGAAGGTACAGATCGGCTGATTCTGGCCATTCAGCGTGGTGCCCACATGCACCAGACCCTCATGAACTTCCAGCGCACGGACATCGCGCTCGTTGAACATCGCGTCGGAGCGAATCTTGATGTAGTCGGCGCCTGCCGCGGCATCGGCGACGATGCCGTCGGATTCGAAGACGCGAATGGTCTCTTCGGCCTCACCAAAAACCTTGTTCAGACGACTTTGCAACAAAGACACCGCGTCTTTGGCCGTCAGGATTTTCGGTTCATCCTTGAGGTCACCGCGACCGGCGATGTTATTGAGGTAATCAGAAAGCATCAAACCCAGATCAGCCAGGGTTGGATCACCGGCATGAAAAGCGTCAGACGCCGCGCCGTACAACTCCTGGGAGATCAGCCCGAAATCCGCAGTGCCTCGGGCCTCCAGCATGCGGACTACCATGCGGTACTCCTTGCACATGCGGCGCATGATCTGGCCCACCGGGTTGAACTGGCCCAACTGACGGGTGATGTCGCGCTCGATATTCTGGAACTCGAGCTTCAGTTCAGAAGAGTCAAAACCCAGAGGCCGATTTTCGTAGTAGGCGCGATCCACCGCAGGTAAGGCCTTGCCTTTGGCCGCAAGAAAATCCTTGCGCACCGTGTCGTCCCACTTCACCGCATCCAGAACCCGAATCGGCGTCTGGGCTGCGACGATCCGATCCGACAACGTTCGTATAGTCTGCTGGTACTCGTCCACCCCGTGCTCCTTGGTTATTGCGCCTTGGTCGGCCCTTGGTTGGTCGGGCGTGTGCCCTGCTCGGGCAGCCGCTGGTAACGCGCTACCTCGAGAAAAACATCAGAATTGGCCGGATCGTTCAGGTAACCAAACACTTGATCCAGAGGGCTGGTGATCAACAATCCGTCGTCTTTCCCGATTGGCATTTTTTCGCCACTGAGCACTTTTTGCTCAACCCATTGGTTGAAGCGATCCATGTCCAGGTTGTAGACCACCAACTCGCCGGTTTGCGCCAGTTCAAAGCCAGCCATTACGAAATGGCCGCCATATTTTTCCGGCAGACCGGCGCTCAGGTACCAGCGACTGCCATGCCGGGACACGGTAAAAGCGTATGTATCGCGGCGCTTGCGATCCCCCTTACGGTAGCTGACCGCCTTGTACTCGTTGCTGCCGGTCCGGCTGATTTCCAGCTCAAGCGGCTCGCCCCAGGCATTCTTGCTGGTCCAGTTGCCCAGCAGTTGCGCTGGCGCTGCTTCGCGCGCAGGAATCGAATCCTTGAACGTCACCAGGCAGCCACTCAACAGCAGGAACGACAAGGCGACAAGCAGACGCCAGGCTTTCATTGGCTACTCCCGAGAAGGGGGCTTGTCACTCGTCGAGCGGCTTTGTCGTGCCTAATACCAGATGCATCTGACGGGTGAGAATACCGAGGTTTTCTTTGTCCGCGTCGGGCTGCGGGCCATGTAGCAGACCTTGATACTCCATCCGACACATGACCCCCGTCAACACTTGAGCGTCCTGAAGCGGCTGAACCGAACCCATGACCTGCAAAAGGCGGTAGGCACCTTGCAGCAGAATATCCCGATGCGCATCCACCAGTCGGGCCAGACGCGGGTTAATCAACGCCTCACAATGGAAGGCATGTTCGGCAATCAAATAATCGCGGCGGGTCGACAGTTGCCGACGAATATATTCCATGGCCATGATCGCGATTTCATCAGCCAGACGCGCACGACCAGCAGTCGTGCCGTCAGTACGCCCCACCATTTCGCGCAAGGTGACTTCGGTACTTTCCCAGAGCTTGGCCATGTACGCGGCGCTGCGTTCGACGTACTGAGAAAAAGCGTCGGTGAGCAGATCATCGATGTCCTTGAAGTAGTACGTGGTGGCCGACAGCGGTACACCCGCTTCCGCAGCCACTGCGCGGTGACGCACCGCACGCACGCCGTCACGGACCACGATGCGCATGGCGGCATCGAGAATGTCCTGCCTGCGCTGTTCACTGCCCTGTCGACTTGCCTTGCGACCTTGATACTCGACACTTTGCACCACGGCGCTGGCAGCACCAGCGGCTCCATTTTGAGCAATCGAACGGGTCACGGTAGAAATTTCCTTTTTTTACTTAACGACCATTTTTTGTAGGAGCTGCCGCAGGCTGCGAAGCGTTCATCCTGACATACCGCGATCGCAGCCTTCGGCAGCTCCTACAGGTCCAGTTAGCGCTGTGTCGGGGACAAGAGCAGTTGCTACAGAAGATCTCAATGACATGTGGCCAAGATGCCAGTTGCGCTGAAAATGTAAACCAACATGTCTGAACTGAAGCTTTCAGAGGCCAAATCGTCACGCAAAAAAAAGCCGCCCATCACAGGCGGCTCGTTTTTCACGTCACTTACGCTTGTGGGCGCATGTGCGGGAAGAGGATCACGTCCCGGATCGACGGGGCATTGGTTAGCAGCATGACCAGACGGTCGATGCCGATGCCTTCACCGGCAGTCGGCGGCATGCCGTACTCCAGCGCACGCACGAAGTCAGCGTCGTAGTGCATGGCTTCGTCATCGCCCGCGTCCTTGTCGGCAACCTGAGCCTGGAAGCGCTCGGCCTGATCTTCCGCGTCGTTCAACTCGGAGTAAGCGTTGGCGATTTCACGGCCGCCGATGAACAGCTCGAAACGGTCGGTGACGTTCGGGTTGTCATCGTTGCGGCGTGCCAGTGGCGACACTTCGAACGGGTACTGAGTGATGAAGTGCGGCTGCTCCAGCTTGTGCTCGACCAGCTCTTCGAAAATCATCACCTGCAGCTTGCCCAGACCTTCGAAGCCCAGCACTTTGGCGCCAGCTTTCTTGGCGATGGCACGAGCCTTGTCGATGTCTTGCAGGTCAGCAGCGGTCAGATCCGGGTTGTACTTGAGGATCGAGTCGAACACCGACAGACGCACGAATGGTTCGCCGAAGTGGAATACCTTGTCGCCGTAAGGCACATCAGTAGTCCCCAGAACCAGTTGAGCCAGTTCGCGGAACAGCTCCTCGGTGAGGTCCATGTTGTCTTCGTAATCCGCATACGCCTGATAGAACTCAAGCATGGTGAACTCAGGATTGTGACGGGTCGAGACGCCTTCGTTACGGAAGTTGCGGTTGATCTCGAACACTTTCTCGAAGCCGCCAACCACCAGACGTTTCAGGTACAGCTCAGGCGCGATACGCAGGAACATTTCCATGTCCAGCGCATTGTGGTGAGTTTCAAACGGCTTGGCTGCTGCGCCGCCAGGAATGGTCTGCAGCATTGGCGTTTCGACTTCCAGGAAGTCACGCTTCATCAGGAAGCTGCGGATGTGAGCGATGACTTGAGAACGCACACGGAAGGTATCACGCACTTCTTCGTTGACGATGAGGTCAACGTAGCGCTGACGATAGCGCTGCTCGGTATCGGTCAGACCGTGGTGCTTGTCCGGCAGCGGGCGCAGGGATTTGGTCAGCAGACGCACGCTGGTCATTTCAACGTACAGGTCGCCTTTGCCCGAACGCGCCAGAGTGCCTTCAGCAGCAATGATGTCGCCCAGGTCCCAGGTTTTCACTGCGGCCAGGGTTTCTTCCGACAAAGTCTTGCGGTTGACGTAGACCTGGATGCGACCGGTCATGTCCTGAATCACCATGAACGAGCCACGGTTGAGCATGATGCGACCGGCAACCTTGACCGGGATCGCCGCTTCAGCCAGCTCTTCCTTGGTCTTGTCCACGTACTTTTTCTGCAGGTCATTGCAGTAGCTGTCGCGGCGGAAGTCATTAGGAAAGGCCTGACCCTTGGCGCGCTCGGCAGCAAGCTTTTCCTTGCGCAGGGCGATCAGGGTGTTTTCTTCCTGTTGCAGGGCTTGCGGGTCGAGTTGTTGGTCGCTCATGTCTTTAAATATTCCATCACAGGTTCGTTGCCCCCGCGTTTGCACGGGGGTCTTGAAGATCAAGGCTGACGGGTTACAGCCCTTGTTTCAGGCTCGCAATCAGGTACTCGTCGAGATCGCCGTCCAGCACCTTGTCGCAGTCACTGCGTTCGATGTTGGTCCGCAGATCCTTGATCCGCGAGGCGTCCAGCACGTATGAACGGATCTGGTGACCCCAGCCGATATCGGACTTGGTGTCTTCCAGTGCCTGGGAAGCGGCGTTGCGTTTCTGCACTTCCTGCTCATACAAGCGCGCCCGCAACATTTTCATCGCGGTGTCTTTGTTCGCGTGCTGGGAACGTTCGTTCTGACAGCTCACCACGGTGTTGGTCGGTACGTGAGTAATCCGCACGGCCGAGTCAGTGGTGTTAACGTGCTGACCACCGGCACCGGACGAACGATAGGTATCGATACGCAGGTCCGACGGATTGATGTCGATTTCGATGTTGTCGTCGATTTCCGGAGAAACGAAGACCGCCGAGAACGAGGTGTGACGACGATTACCGGAGTCGAACGGGCTCTTGCGCACCAGACGGTGCACGCCGATTTCGGTACGCAGCCAGCCAAAGGCGTATTCGCCCTTGATGTGCACGGTAGCGCCCTTGATACCGGCGACTTCACCGGCGGACAGTTCCATGATCGTAGCGTCGAAACCGCGCTTGTCAGCCCAGCGCAGGTACATGCGCAGGAGGATGTTGGCCCAGTCCTGTGCTTCGGTACCGCCGGAACCGGCCTGGATATCCAGGTAGGCGTTGTTAGGGTCCATCTCGCCGCTGAACATGCGACGGAATTCAAGCTTCTCAAGCGACGTACGCAGGCGCTCGACTTCGGCAGCCACGTCATCGACGGCAGCCTGGTCTTCTTCTTCGGCGGACATCAGCAGCAGGTCTTTGGCATCGGCCAGACCGGAGGACATTTCGTCCAGGGTGTCTACAATCTGCGCCAACAGCGAACGCTCGCGGCCTAGTTCCTGGGCGTAGCTTGGGTTGTTCCAGACATTTGGATCTTCGAGCTCGCGGTTAACTTCGGTCAGACGATCATGTTTGTGATCGTAGTCAAAGATACCCCCGAATGGTTTCGGAGCGCTCGGACAGGTCCTTGATGCTGTTTAGGATCGGGTTGATTTCCATGGTGGGCAGCACTCGCAGGCGAAATTTTCAAAGCCGGTGAGTATACCCGAGTGAACCGGATGAAGGCAGCCCGTTGGGCAGTGGTTTGGCGTGAAAGCCACTGATAGGGTGTGAGATCTGCAGACTCTGCGGTGATCTTATCGCGGCATAGGTCTACACATCTTTCCATGCATCGATCGTGTACATATCCGTTATAGCGGTCATGGCTGATATTCGTTGCGCTTTTACAGCGCCTCACTTTTGAAAGGAGCCCAAAAGTAAGCAAAAGGCTCTTGCCCCACCACTCGGCACCTCGCTAGTGCTCGGTGTACCCGCCCGCAGATCCTGAACCGTGGGCCGCCGCAATGGGCCATCCATGGCCCGGTGCGGCTAAACCGGCATCCTTGCCGGTTTATCCACGCTTCAGAATCTGCGTTCGGCCAGCGTGTTTAACGGGGCGCCCAAGATCAAAATCAAAAGCACGGCGGCCTGACAGCCGACCTGATGCGTGAACTTTCCGGGTTTCTGTAGGTGCTGCCGAAGGCTGCGAAGCAGTGTGTCAAACGATGCAGGTGGTGATTGTGGTAACGCCTCGCGAACAAGTTCGCTCCTACCCAAGCTGTGTGAAAACCCTCAGACAAAAACAAACTGCGCGCGCTCACGTGAAATCTTTAAAAGTTTGTGTGGGTCACAGACCTCAAACTCACGTAGGAACGCGTTTTTTTGAGCGTTTTTTAGCCAGCTAATTGGCTCGTGAGGTTTTCACACAGCCTGTACCGGTCCGGGGTGAAATCGCTGCTTTTGATCTGCTTTTGACTTTGATCTTGGGCGCCCCGTTAAACCACGCCGGCCGGAATTCGATATTACTGCGTGGTGCAAACCGGCAGTGATGCCGGTTTAGCCGCCTCAGGCCATGGATGGCCGGTGGCGGCGGCCCCACGCAGTAATGTCGGATTACGGGTATGCCGAGCGACAGCGAGGCACCTAGTGGTGGGGCAAGAGCGTTTTGCTTACTTTTGTCTGGGCCGGCTTCCGGATGTTCAAAAGTGAGGCGCTGTAAAAGCGCAACCAATTAAAGCCGTGACTACGGTAACGGATATGTACACAGATACAGAATTTATCTAGATACCTATGCTCGCCGCGATACAGTCACCACAATTCCCCCTACGCCACCGAAACCTGATTACGCCCATTATGCTTGGCCGCATAAAGCCCTTTGTCCGCTTCCTGAATCAACTGGCGGCTGTTGGTGCCAGGCTGCGGGACGATGGTCGATACGCCAATGCTGACCGTCAACGAAGCGCCAGGTGTCGGCGCGATGTGCGGGATGTTCATGCCCGCGACGGTCATGCGCAGCTTCTCGGCCAGCAGCCGTGCGCCACCCGGTGACGTATTGGGCAGCACCAGCGCGAACTCCTCACCGCCATACCGCGCAGGCAGGTCTGATGGGCGAGCCGAACTGGCGCGAATGGCCTTGGCCACCTGACGCAGCGCTTCGTCGCCTTCCAGATGGCCGAAGTTGTCGTTGTACGCCTTGAAGAAATCGACATCGATCATCATCAACGACAACTGGGTCTGATCACGGCTCGCACGACGCCACTCCAGCTCCAGGTACTCGTCGAAGTGACGACGGTTGGACAGGCCTGTCAAACCATCAGAGTTCATCAGGCGCTGCAGCACGAGGTTGGTATCGAGCAACTGCTGCTGACTCACGCGCAAGGCACGGTAGGCTTCGTCACGTTGCAACAGGGTCATGTACGAACGTGAGTGGTAACGAATCCGCGCCACCAGCTCGATCGTGTCCGGCAGTTTGACCAGATAATCGTTGGCACCGGCAGAAAACGCCGCGCTCTTGATCATCGGGTCTTCCTTGGTCGAAAGCACGATGATCGGAATGTCTTTGGTCAGCGGATTATTGCGGTACTCGCGCACCAGCGTCAGGCCGTCCAGGCCTGGCATGACCAGATCCTGCAGGATAACCGTGGGCTTGATCTGGATCGCCTGAGCAATGGCCTGATGCGGATCAGCGCAGAAGTGAAAGTCGATTCGGTCCTCGTTGGCCAGACTACGCCTGACCGCTTCGCCGATCATCGCCTGATCATCGACCAGCAGCACCATGGCCGAGTTTTCGTCATCTGGCTGGAGGGAGTCCAGCAGCAAGTCATTCATTCCCGAACTCCTGTCCAGCGCCTGATAGTGATTTCGCCTGAATACTCATGGGGCGAACACCTCTTTCAAACGCATCGAAATAGTCTCCAGCGGTCTGATCTCGACCGCCGCATCAATGGCAGCTGCCGCTTTGGGCATGCCGTACACCGCACAGGACTGTTGATCCTGAGCGATGGTCAAATAACCTTGCTGGCGCATGAGTTTGAGGCCTTGAGCCCCGTCGCGTCCCATGCCCGTCAGCAAAACACCTACTGCTTCTCCGGTCCAGTAACGCGCCACGCTTTCAAAAAAAACGTCAATGGATGGCCGATAAATTTCATTGACCGGTTCTGCCGTATAGGCCAGCGTGCCGTTCTTCAATAAACGGATATGGTGATTGGTGCCCGCCAGCAGCACCGTGCCAGGCCGAGGCGGTTCGCCTTCCTGAGCCAGCCGCACCGGCAACCCCGAGGAGCTGCTGAGCCATTCAGCCATGCCAGCGGCAAAAACCTGATCCACGTGCTGCACCAACACGATGGCCGCCGGGAAATTGACCGGCAAGCCTTTCAGCAATATCTCCAGCGCTGCGGGCCCGCCTGCCGACGAACCGATAGCCACCAATTGCTGACGCTGACTACTGGAGCGCAACGGTGCCGAAACAATCGGTTCGGAGCGTTGCTCCGGGCGCATTAACCAGCCGATATTGAGGATCTTGCGCAACAGCGGTGCGGCGGCGTCCCTGGGGTTGCCTGCGCCGATGGCGGGCGTATCCACGACATCCAGCGCACCATGCCCCATCGCTTCGAACACACGATTCATATTTTGCTGGCGGTCGACGGTGACGATCACAATCGCGCAAGGCGTCGCAGCCATGATCTGCCGGGTGGCTTCGACGCCGTCCATGACCGGCATGATCAGGTCCATCAGAATGACGTCCGGAAGCAGCTCGGCGCATTTACGCACCGCCTCTGCCCCGTTGCCCGCCACCCACACCACTTCGTGCGAAGGCTCCAGAGCCACCGCCCGACGCAAGGCCTCGACTGCCATAGGCATGTCATTGACGATCGCGATCTTCATGCCTGAGCATCCCCAATCAATTCAGCAACGGCATCGAGTAACGCGTCGTCATGGAAACTGGCCTTGGCCAGATAGTAATCAGCCCCCGCATCCAGACCACGACGGCGATCTTCTTCGCGATCCTTGTAGGAAACGACCATCACTGGCAGGGACTGCAATCGAGTATCCCGACGTACCAGCGTGACCAGTTCGATACCGTCCATGCGGGGCATGTCGATATCGGTGATGAGCAAATCGAAATCTTCTGCGCGCAATGCATTCCAGCCATCCATACCGTCCACGGCAACGGCCACTTCGTAGCCGCGATTGACCAGTAACTTGCGCTGCAACTCACGTACCGTCAACGAATCGTCGACCACCAGCACACGTTTGCGCGATACAGCGTCAATCTGACGATTGCGCCGATCGATGCGCTCCAGACGTCCGGTGTTGAGCAACTTCTCTACCGAACGCAGCATATCCTCGACATCGATGATCAGCACCGCCGAGCCATCGTCGAGCAAGGCACCCGCGGAGATGTCCTGGACCTTGCCCAGCCGGGGATCCAAAGGCAATACCACGAGCGTGCGCTCGCCGATAAAACGCTCGACAGCAACGCCATAGACCGCATCCCGCTCACGGATCACCACGACTTTGAGCACACCTTCAGAGCTCTGGCTTGGTGGCCGGTGCAGTAACTGGCTAGCGGCGACCAGGCCGACGTGTCGCCCTTCATGCCAGAAATGCTGGCGCCCTTCGAGCTGGACAATATCGTCGCTGTGCACATCGCTCATGCGCTCAATGTGCGCCAACGGGAACGCATAGGCTTCGCCGCCGACCTCTACTACCAGGCTGCGCACTACCGACAGGGTTAACGGCACTTCCACCACAAACCGGGTGCCATGGTTTGCCTGCTGTTCAGCGAAGACCACGCCGCGCAGTTGGCGAACCATGTCATGGACAGCGTCAAGGCCGACGCCACGTCCGGAAATTTCGGTGACTTTGTCTTTCAAACTGAAACCGGGCAGAAACAGGAACGTCAGCAGTTCTTCTTCGCTCAATTGCGACGCCGTTTCAGCAGGCGATAATTGACGCTTGATGATATTGCTGCGCAACCGCTCAAGGTCAACACCGCCGCCGTCATCGCTGAGCTCGACCTGCAACTGGCCCGCTTGATGGGACGCTTTGAGACGAATCAGTCCTTCTGCCGGTTTACCCGCAGCCAGCCGCGTTTCAGGTAGCTCGATGCCGTGGTCCACAGCGTTGCGCAGCAAATGGGTCAGCGGGGCCTCGAGCTTTTCCAGCACATCACGATCGACCTGGGTTTTTTCGCCTTCGATTTCCAGCCGGACCTGCTTGCCCAGCTCGCGTCCGAGATCACGCACCATGCGCGCCTGACCGGCCAGAACATCGGCAAACGGTCGCATCCGGCAAGCCAGTGCAGTGTCATAAAGCTCCTGCGCTCGCTGCCCCGCCACCCAGCCGAATTCGTCAAGTTCAGCAGTCTGGCTAACCAGCATCTGCTGCGCTTCGGCGAGTAGACGGCGCGCTTCGTCCAGGGCTTTTTGCGCATCCGGACCAAGACCGGCCTCACCAAAACTGGCCTCAAGATCATCCAGCGCGCGACTGCTGCCGGTCTGGATACGCTTGAGCCGCTGCATATTGGCCAGATAAGGCTTGATGCGTTGCGTCTCGACCAGTGACTTGCTCGATAGATCCAGCAAGCTGTTCAGTCGCTCGGCCGTCACCCGCAACACGCGCTCGCCGCCCTCGGATGCCCGACGGTTACGCCGCATGGCAGGCGCAGCAACAGGCTCAACCGGGCCTTCGTCGACAGACGACAACGGCTCCGGCACTGGCACTGGCACTGGCACAGTCGCAATACCGGGCACCGGATTTTCGTCAGGAAGCTTGAGTGCGAGCAACGGATCAAGACCGGAAGGCGTCGATTGCGTCAACCCCATCGCGGCCGCCAACAAGGCATCGTCCGCGGACGGTGTTGATAGCGTCGCACCGCGCAGCATACCGCTGCCCTGGGTCATCAGGGTGTTCATCCGTTCTACGTAAGCGTCGATATCGGCCTGCGCGACGCTGCTCACGCCAGGCGTCGCAATACGCATCAACAGATCAGTCCCTTGCAGCAAGGCGTCGATATGTTCGGGCTGCAGATAAAGACGACCTTCCTGAGCGCTGACCAGACAATCTTCCATGACATGGGCAACGCTGACACCGAAATGGACACCGACGATACGTGCCGCGCCTTTGAGTGAGTGGGCGGCACGCATGCAGGCTTCCAGGTGATCGGCCTGGGTCGGGTCACGCTCAAGGGCAAGCAAACCACCGCTCAGTACTTGAGTCTGGGCTTCGGCCTCAAGGGTGAACAGCTCGAACAGCGAGGCATCGCGCATTTCATCTGGCGTCATGAAAGGCTCCGATTGATCGCCGACAACAGTTGTTCTTCATCGAGCAGACGCAGGCTGTAATCCTTCCATTGCAAGACACCTCGGGTAAAGCGCGCGTTGGCATGCGTTCCGGAAGTCGAAGCCGAGTCCAGCAGATCTTCTTCGATGGCATGGATACCGTGAATTTCATCCACCGGCACCACCACCGGACCGCCGTCAGCGGCCACGATCAGCATGCGCGGCATAATCCGGCTCGATTGCGCAGGCACAACCGTCGTATCAAGCCCCAACAATTCCACCAGTGAAAGGCAGGCAACCAGCGCACCACGCACATTGGCCACACCGAGCAGTGCCCGGGAACGCTGATGCGGCAGCGAATGAATGGTTTGTGATGGTGCAATCTCGACCATACAGCGAGTGGGGAACCCCAGCCACTCTTCGCCCAGACGGAAAACCAGAATCGAGCGCGTCCTGGTCTTGACCTTGAAATCGGCCCCTTGCACATGATCGTCATCGCCTCGGGTCAGCGCGTAGCGATCCAGCAAGCTGGTAGCCGCTGCGGCATAGACCGGGCAGTTACGGCAGTGGATATGCTCCACCAGCAGCGGGCACGACCGGTCACCATGAATGCCGATGCGATTCCAGCAGTCATCGATTGCCTGCGCATCCTCGTGGATGAAGCTCGAATAGCTGAAGATTCTGCTCATCGCGGGCTACCACCTTGCTTGTTCATACTGCGGGCCGCACGTTCATTCAGCCTGCGTGCCCCGGCGCTATCACCCTGGGCCGCCAGCAACGCTGCAAGTTGCGCCAATGCCTCCGGGTGTTGCGGCTGCAAATACAGCGCCTTGCGATAAAAGCCCTGAGCCTGGGCATTGCTGCCTTCGACCTCGCTGAGCAACCCCAACCAGTAAAACACCTGCGCCACGGGTTCATGGCTTTTCAGAAAGCGCTCACACGCAGCGCGTGCATCAGCGCTTTTGCCTTCGTTGGCAAGGCTGGCGATGGTGGCGAGCAATGTCGCAACGTCGTCTCTACCCGTTGCCGTAACAGGGCTCCCCGTTGCAACGGAAGGTGACCGTTGCGTAGGCGCAAGCGACACGGTGGTCGGTCGCGGCGGAGTACGCGAAACGCTTCGCGGGTTGAAACCCGGCGGGACAATTGCACTGCGCGGAGAGGGCTCAGCAGGCAGCGGTACGGGCTCTTGCGGAGCGCTGTAATGACTGAACGCAAAAGTCTGGGGAATACCAATCGAGCGCATGCCCATGCGCGTCAACAGGCTGCCTTCGGCAGGCCCGATAAACAGAATGCCGTCATCGCGGGTCAGGCGCTTGAGCACCTCAAACACATGTTTCTGCGTGGGCTGATCGAAATAGATCAGCAAATTACGACAGAACACGAAGTCATAGGCCGTCTGGTTTGTCAGTGCCGGATCGAGCAAATTGCCGGCACGGAAGCTGATCCGTTCACGCACCCGATCCTGTAACTCGAAACCGTCGTCGGAGGCGTTGAAATAACGATCACGATAAGAAATGTCATCGCCGCGAAACGAGTTTTTACCGTACACGCCGCGCTCTGCGCGCTGAATTGATATCGGGCTGATATCCATTGCATCGATGGTGAACTGCGCTGCCAGCGCACCCGCATCCAGCAGAGCCATGGCGATGGAATAAGGTTCTTCACCCGTGGAACACGGCAGGCTGAGGATACGGATCGGCCGTAAGCCGTTCAGCTCGGCAATGCGTGCCTTGGCGAGGTTGCCTAATGAAACAAAGGATTCCGGATAGCGAAAAAACCAGGTTTCGGGAACGATTACAGCCTCGATCAACGCCTGTTGCTCTTCAGCCGATGACTGCAGAAGCTGCCAGTAACCGTCGCTGTCGATAGCCTTGGTGGCCAGATAACGCTGACGAATCGCACGCTCGACGATCGCCTCACCTATGGAAGCGACATCAAGACCGATGCGGTCCTTGAGAAAACCGAAGAAGCGCGCCTCCTGGCTCATGGTGCCTCTCCAATCAATTCAGCTTCCGGGGGCTGCGCCGGATAGAGCAACTCACGCACCTGATCACTGAGCAAGTCCTGGACGTGGATCCACTGCACAAGCCCTGACGCGTCTTCGCGTACCGGCCCCAGATAGGACGCCTCAGGATTGTCCAGGCCGTAGTCCTTGAACTCGTCCGGCGCGCATCGCAGCATGTCGGTGGCCTGCTCGATAATCAGCCCCAGCAAGCGCTTGGGCTGTCCGGCATCAACCTGGTAATGCACCAACACCAATCGCGTACTGGTTCGCGACTTGGCGATCTGCCCGAACGCCAACGCTGCAAGATCAATCACGGGGATCATATCGCCGCGATGGGCCAACACACCTGCGACCCATCGTGGAGCCTGGGCAATGGCCTTGAGCGGTAGACGCGGCAGCACTTCGGCGACTTGCAGCGCCTCCAGTGCGTAGCGTTCATCGCCGATACGAAATAGCAGGAACAGCTTGTTTTTCGGCACTACCGAGGAACTGCCGCGACTGACCGGTTGATCGCTCATGGTCAGTACTCAGACTTTGAAACGCGAAACGCCGCTACGCAAACCGACCGCCACCTGACTCAACTCATCAATGGCAAAACTGGCCTGACGCAAGGACTCCACAGTCTGGCTACTGGCATCGCCCAACTGCACAAGCGCCTGATTGATCTGCTCGGCGCCGGTGGCCTGAGCCTGCATGCCTTCGTTGACCATCAACACCCGAGGCGCCAACGCCTGCACCTGATGAATAATCTGCGTCAACTGTTCGCCGACCTGGGTGACTTCGAACATGCCGCGGCGCACTTCCTCGGAGAACTTGTCCATGCCCATCACACCGGCAGACACCGCCGACTGGATCTCACGGACCATCTGCTCGATGTCATAAGTCGCCACCGCAGTCTGGTCAGCCAGACGGCGTACTTCTGTCGCAACCACCGCAAAACCACGGCCATACTCACCGGCTTTCTCAGCTTCGATGGCAGCATTGAGCGACAGCAGGTTGGTCTGGTCAGCAACCTTGACGATGGTCACGACCACCTGATTGATGTTGCCGGCCTTCTCATTGAGGATCGCCAGTTTGGCGTTGACCAGATCCGCCGCGCCCATCACCTGGTGCATGGTGTCTTCCATCCGCGCCAGGCCCTGCTGGCCGGAACCGGCGAGGATCGAAGCCTGATCAGCAGCACTGGTCACTTCGGTCATCGTGCGTACCAGGTCGCGGGAAGTGGCCGCAATTTCCCGGGAAGTCGCGCCGATCTCGGTGGTCGTCGCTGCGGTCTCGGTCGCCGTGGCCTGCTGCTGCCGGGAGGTTGCAGCGATCTCGGTGACGGAGGTCGTAACCTGTACCGAAGAGCGTTGCGCCTGGGAAACCAGCCCGGTCAACTCGGTCATCATGTCGTTGAAGCCGGTTTCCACAGCGCCGAATTCGTCTTTGCGATCCAGATTGAGCCGTTTGCTCAAGTCGCCCGTGCGCATGGTTTCAAGGATGCTGACGATGCGTTGCATCGGCGACATGATCGAGCGCATCAGCAACAGCCCGCATGATGTCGCAGCAATGATCGCAATGAGCAGAGAAAGCCCCATGCTGATTTTTGCGCCGGTAACAGCCACGACAATTCGGTCGGTAGCGTCATCAGCTACTTTTTTGTTGATGACGATGATGTCGTTAAGTTGCTTACGACCCGCCGACCATACTGGTCTGGTCTGATCATAAAACTCGGTCTTGGCTTTTATATAGTCGCCGCGCTGGAAACTGGTGTGCACGTCATTGAGCAGGCGCGTGTACGTCTCGCGCTGCCGCTCGAAGTCAGTGAAATTTGCGCGATCGTTATCGTCGAAGATGGTCTGTTTATAGTTGTCCACCTGCTGCTGAAGACGCGCCTCGAAATCCTTGAACTGGTCTTTTTCCGGGCCGGTCAACTCACGTCCTTCTCCTTCACCGATCAGCTCGAGAGTGCGGATGTAACTTTCTCCCCAGGCGCTGCGCAGCAGGGTGCTGTAGTACACGCCTGGAAGTGCATCAAGGCGAACTTCTTCTTCACTGGACTGAATGGATAGCAGGCGGGAAAACGACACGACAACCATCATGAGCATGATGGCGATAATTACGGCGAAACTCGCCAAGATCCGTTGGCGTAAGGTCCAGTTCTTCACGGTCATCCCTCAAGAGTTCAACACCGGACTTCACGCCGGGTTCAAGAAGCGGACCGACTAACGGCCCAACGCGGCCTGAGTATAGCCCAGGCTCTGACGAACTAAGGGGGTTGTTTCAGAGATAAATTAGGCATATTCCCACAAGACCCCGAGAATTTTCTTAAAGGCCTTGGGTATTCGAAGGAATGCAGGGTGCGATGGAGTTTTACAAATGGGTATTTTGGCAGCTGGACACAAGAACTGTGGGAGCCGCCCCGGTGTCACTGACACCACGCTGTCGCGCAGCAAACACGGGACCTGTAGGAGTGAGCTTGCTCGCGATTCGATCTGTTGGTCGATGAATATATTGCCTGTGCTGAAGCTATCGCGAGCAAGCTCACTCCTACAGAAAATGCATTTCAAATCAGGTAGTTATTTCTTGTTTGATAGGAGCGAGGCTTGCCCGCGATAAATGAGACACGGTTGAAAGGCATACCGCGTTGTCATTTGCTGCGAGCAAGCATAATCGACTGCAATCAACCCTGAGCCTGGCGCACCTGTATCTCCAACTCAGCTTTCAACGCGGGTGCCAGCTTGAGCTGACGGGCCAGTTCGTCCAGATAAACACGCTCCATGAATTGCTCTTCATCCACCAGCATCACACTGGCGATGTACATTTCTGCAGCCATTTCCGGCGTCTTCGCGGCGCGCGCGACTTCAACGGGGTCCAGTGGCTTGTTCAGTTCGGCGTGCAGCCATTGTTGCAGCTCCTGATCACCGGTCAGCTTGGTAAATTCACCTTCGATCAACTCACGTTCGCGCTCATCCACGTGACCGTCAGATTTTGCCGCGGCAACCAGGGCCCGAAGGATTGCCTGACTGTGCTCCTCGACTTGCTCCGGTGGCAGACGATCAATGGTTTGTGGCTCACCCTGAGTGGCCAGACCCTGCTTGGCCTGCCAGTTGCCATATGCCTTGTAGGCAATGACGCCCAGCGCCGCCAAGCCACCATAGGTCAGCACTTTGCCGCCGACTTTGCGCCCGCCCTTGCTGCCCATCAGCAAACCCATGGCACCGGAAGCCAGGGCACCACCACCCGCCCCCGACAACAGACTGCTCAAACCACCGCCGCCAGCACCGCCCAGCAAACCACCCAGGCCGCCCGCGGCAGAGGATTTCTTGCCGCCTTGCTGATGCCCGGCACCACCGGCCTTGTTCTGCAGCATCTCCTGGCCGGATTTAAGAAGTTGGTCGAGTAAGCCACGCGTGTTCATGGAAAGCCTCCACAGACTTTTTTCATTCGATTGGGTACACGGCAGAGTAAAACGAAGTGTGTCAGGACTGGAGAGTCGGTGTGCTTCCAGATGTTGCAACGACGCGGGACCGGCATTAGCCGGGAAGGCCGAATGACTGGCGACAGAAATGAGCCGACTGTATCGGCCCATTCCCGGCTAGCCGGTCCCACGGTGTGATGCTTGTTCGCAAGCGCCGACTCTCACTCAGGCACTAATCCCGCAAATCAGACTCATGAATCGGCTGGTCGCGATGGGTC
Source organism: Pseudomonas syringae group sp. J309-1 (assembly GCF_032582135.1). Taxonomy (NCBI): domain Bacteria; kingdom Pseudomonadati; phylum Pseudomonadota; class Gammaproteobacteria; order Pseudomonadales; family Pseudomonadaceae; genus Pseudomonas; species Pseudomonas syringae group sp. J309-1. Next base: position 98,900 of record NZ_JAWHNU010000012.1, read on the forward strand.
GCACGTTGATACTGCGCAGGCCAGGTTGCCTTGCGGCCGCCGAGGTCATCGTCGGCATGCAGCGGCCAGTAGGGATCACGCAACAGTTCGCGGGCGAGCAGGATGATATCGGCCTGCCCAGTGCGCAGGATATGTTCGGCCTGAGCCGGTTCAGTGATCATGCCTACGGTGCCCGTCGCCATGTCCGACTCCTTGCGAACCCGTTCGGCGAAGCGCGTCTGATACCCCGGACCCACCGGAATTTCAGCATTGGCTGAAGTGCCGCCCGACGACACGTCAATCAGGTCAACACCCAAATCTTTCAAGCGGCGCGCCAGTTCAACGGTTTCATCGGGGTTCCAGCCATCTTCCACCCAGTCAGTGGCGGAGACCCGCACAAACAAAGGCAACTCTTCAGGCCACACGGCACGGACCGCTTGAGTCACCTCCAGCGTCAGGCGAATACGGTTTTCAAATGAGCCGCCGTATTTATCCTGACGCTGATTGCTGAGCGGCGACAGGAACTGGTGCAACAGATAGCCGTGGGCGGCATGCACTTCAACCACCTTGAAACCGGCCGTCAGCGCCCGCTTTGCAGAGGCCACGAAGGCTTGAATGACGTCCTGAATCTGCGCCTCGCTCAATTGCACCGGAGCAGTATGTTTGGGATCGAAAGCAATCGGCGATGGCCCCCAAGGCGTCCAGCCGCCCTCTTCGGCTTTGATGCTGCCCGACTTGCCCAACCACGGCCGCCAGGTGCTGGCCTTGCGCCCGGCGTGAGCAAGCTGAATGCCTGCAACAACACCTTGAGCGTTGATGAAGCGGGTGATTCGCTGCAAGCCTTCGATCTGCTCATCGTTCCACAGGCCAAGGTCTTCAGGCGTGATTCTGCCATCTTTGGTGACCGCAACGGCCTCGGTAAAGACAAGGCCGGCACCGCCCACTGCTCGGCTGCCAAGGTGAACCAGATGCCAGTCGTTTGTCAGGCCATCGAGCGCTGAGTACTGACACATCGGGGATACCGCGATGCGGTTGCGCAGGGTTAGCTGGCGTAAGGTGTAGGGTTCTAACAACAAGCTCATGGGAACCTCTCAGGCTGTAATAGGCAGCAGGGCACGTGATAAAAAAACGTGCCTGAAGCCTAGTCGACAACCCAATACCTTTGAGGGTTCCTGCTGTTTGCCCTAGCGCGGCGCGATGTGCGCGACCATGAGCTGGACGGTTTCATTGCCGCGAAACTCGTTGAGATCCAGTTTATAGGCCAGTTCGACCCAACGGATGTTCGGGTTCGGCCAGACATCACGATCCACACCAAATGCGATGGCATCAAGTTTCACGCTGCCGCACTCACTTTTTAGCACCATCTTCAGATGACGCTCACCTACCACCCGCTGCTCTACCAGCTGGAAGAGACCGTGAAACAGCGGCTCGGGGAAGTGCTGACCCCACGGACCTGCATTGCGCAGTGCGCGGGCCAGCTCCAGGTGAAATTCTTCGACCGCCAACGCGCCGTCAGACAGCAGACGGCCGGTCAGGTCCTCTTCATTCAATTGGCGCCGCACTTCTACATCGAAAGCTTCGGCGAACGCCGGGAAGTTCTCCTCCGGCAATGACAATCCCGCCGCCATTGCGTGGCCGCCAAACTTGCTGATCAGTTCGGGATGGTGGGCAGCCACAGCGTCCAGTGCGTCACGAATGTGGAAACCGGGTACTGAGCGAGCGGACCCCTTTAGCATGCCCTCACCAGCACTGGCGAATGCGATGGTCGGACGGTGGTAACGCTCTTTCATGCGCGACGCGAGGATGCCAATCACCCCTTGGTGCCAGTCTGGTTCGAACAGGCAAAGGCCGAACGGCATCGACTCCAGCGGCAAGTCCTTGAGCTGGGCCAGCGCCTCACGCTGCATGCCTTGCTCAATGGATTTGCGGTCCTGATTCAGCTCATCCAGTTGCACGGCCATTTCACGGGCCAGGGTTTCGTCTTCGCAGAGCAGGCATTCGATACCCAGACTCATGTCGTCCAGACGCCCCGCCGCGTTCAGTCGCGGCCCGAGAATGAACCCCAGGTCAGTAGAGGTAATGCGTTTGTGGTCGCGACGTGCAACTTCGAGAATCGCTTTCAGGCCTGGACGCGCACGGCCTGCGCGTATACGCAGCAAGCCCTGATGCACCAGAATGCGATTATTGGTATCCAGCGGCACCACGTCGGCGACGCTGCCCAAAGCGACCAGATCCAGCAATTCGCCCAGGTTGGGTTGTGCGCGCTGATTAGCCTCGAACCAGCCACTGTCTCGCAGCCGCGCACGCAACGCCATCAACACATAGAAAATAACCCCGACGCCAGCCAGGGCCTTGCTTGGGAACGTGCAGCCTGGCTGATTGGGATTGACGATAGCGTCAGCCGCAGGCAGTTCGTGGCCTGGCAAGTGATGATCGGTGACCAGCACATGCAGGCCTGCCGCTTTCGCCGCGGCGACACCTTCAACGCTGGAGATGCCGTTATCGACAGTCATCAGCAGTTGAGGCTCGCGCTCCAGCGCAACTGCGACAATTTCCGGGGTCAGGCCGTAACCGTACTCGAAGCGATTGGGCACCAGATAATCAACATGCGCGGCACCCAGCAGCCTCAGCCCCAACACGCCTACTGTGCTTGCTGTAGCGCCATCAGCATCAAAATCGCCAACGATGAGGATCCGCTGCCGCTCGTTCAGCGCCGCGACCAACAAGTCTACCGCCGCATCGATCCCCTTGAGTTGCTGATAAGGAATCAACCGCGCCAGGCTCTTGTCGAGTTCGGCTTCTGACAGCACACCCCGCGCGGCATACAGCCGGGTCAGCAACGGCGGCAGATCGCCGAGAAAAGGCAGGGTTTGCGGCAGGAGACGAGGTTCGATGCGCATGCGGTTTTTTTGATTCCGACCAGACGTTAAATAACTGACTAACTGAATTTAAATGCTTTTCTGCAGGAGCTCATGAACACCGCGAGGCAGAGATGGCGGTCTGCCTGATAAACCGCTATCGCGGCCTCGCGGTGCTCGTGCGCTCCTACAGGAGGCGTCGAGACCTGGACGACCTCAGCCGCGCTCGCCGGTAAGCCATTGCAGCTGGACTTCATGCTGACCACGATCATCCGTGACGAATATGGTCCCTTCGCTGATCATCACATCCCACTTGATGACCCGCGGCATGTCCTTGGCCAGCACCTCGAGCACTTCTTGCGGAACAGCGGCGACGTTGACGTTTTTCAGGTTCTTGATAGCCGGAATAACCTTCCCTTCCCACACGCGCAGGCTGCCATAGGCCAGCAGACTGGTACGTTCGGTACGGCGCGAACACCATGTCAGGCGATCAGAGTCAGGCTGGCCAACTTCGATCCAGTGCAGGACGCGGTCATCAAGACTTTTTTCCCACAGCGCAGGCTCATCCACATCCGAAAGGCCACGACCAAAAGACAGCTGCTCGTTGTACCAGAAGGCATAAGCCAGCAGGCGCACGGTCATGCGCTCCTCGGTTTCCGAAGGATGACGGGCAATGGTCTGTTTGACGGTTTCGTAAACCCCACGATCAAGATCGGTAAGGTTGAGTTCGAATTTGTAGGTCGTGGACGGCTGGGCCATGAACGGGCTTCTAGATACGGGGAAAGGCGGCAAGTCTACCCGATGCAGCCCCATTGAACGACCCGCTCCAGCCGATTGGCTGTGATGTCTGCAGTGGTTGATGATCCGGAGCGGTTTGCACAGTGACAAATACCCTTAAGGGGGGTCAGGCAAAGCCCGATATTCCTGGCGACGGGTTATGAGTGATACTGCGCGGCACGCTCGACCTGGAGCGTCTATTCTCCTGCGCGTCATCTGACGCCTATACTCCAGCCATTTCCCGGGGACGACATCCGCGATGCCTTATCGCAACTCGCATCCCGCCAGACCGACACTGGTCATCTGCCTCGCCCTGCTGAGTCTCATGGCTCTGCCACGCTTCAGCCATGCAAAGGACACGCTGATATGGCTGCTAAGGGACTTGCCTCCTTCGACGATTTTTTCCGGCCCTGATGAAGGAAAAGGCGCTGTCGACAGACTGATGCCATTACTCATCGCCCGGATGCCTGAATATGACCATCTGCTGATGCGCGTGAACCGTGCACGCGGGATGCAAATGCTCAAGGAGGGCGTTTTTGCGTGCGACCCCACCTTACTCTGGACGCAGGAACGGGCCAAAAGCATTGTATTTTCGATCCCGACTTTTGCGGCATTCAGCAACGGTTTGATTGTGCGCCAGCAGGACATGGCCCAGTTCACTCCGTATGTGGATCGCAGCGTGGTCGATCTGGATGCCGTGCTGAAAAGCAAGACCGTGAAGATAGGCGTGGTTGCCGAGCGCAGCTATGGACTGGTCATTGATCAGATTCTGAGCAAGGTTGCGGACGACGAATTGAGCATGCATTACGGCGGCGATGCCGTTGGCAGTTTATTGCAAATGGAGCGACTGGGACGCTTGCAAGGTCTGATCAGCTATTGGCCGGAAGCGCTTTATCAAGCACGCCAGCAAGGAATACCCGAACAGGATCTGGTCTTCTTGCCGGTCAAAGGCGCTCCCAAGTACCAGTTCACGCATATAGGCTGCTCGAACACAGTGCAGGGTCGGCAAGCCATGGAGATCATCAATCGCGAGATGCGGATACTGCGCGAGACGAAGCTGGTGGGATTCTATGCGCAGTGGCTACCGCCCTCAAAACGCGAGGAATATCTGGAAGACGCCAAAACGTTTTTCGAGAAGCCGGGCATGTAAAACGGAATTGCGCAGGCTTGAAAAAAAGAAACCCCGAGCAGCGGGGAGACTACTCGGGGTAAACCGTGGTCCATTCGGGACCAGTACGAACAGGTTGAGCCACCGGAGCACAGTGTCTGAACCTGCCGTAAAGAGTCAGAGCACTAATGGACCGTAAGGTTCCAGATCACTTCAAACAAAGCCCGGCGCCGGGATGAACGGACGACCCAGGGCTGCGTTGCGCATTGCCGCAATCACGCAAGGCTCGATGCGCCCTTCGGCCACCATCAAATCACGACGCAAACCATCAACTACATCCGTCAGCTGGCGTTTGTCACACAGATGCGCTGCGGTGAATGTGCGCTCGATTACTACTGCACCGGCTGCATCCTTGATAGACACCAGGCGCTCACCCAATGGTCCAACAGGCCCAAGGTCGGCCTGGTAAGGTGCCAGCGCTTCACTTAGCAGTAAGCTGATATTTTCCATCCGGATCACCACTCAACAATTTGAATGCAAAGGTGCTTATCAATGACCATCGGCATCGATGGAAAGTTTCGATGGTTTAACGATGTCACCGTTCGAGCATGCCTGCCGAACATGACAGAGAAAAAACCATCGACCGGTACTAAGCACAATATCGAGAGATTGCGCATCACGCCGCCTCGTCGCTAACGTCGATCATTTCGAGAACCGAACGGGCTGAAACAAGGGCCACTTCCACAGAGCTGGACGGCGTCTGCCCCTTATGCAGAGCCTCCTTAAGTTCCAATTCCAAAAAGCCGACAATCACTTCCAGATTTCTGCGCATTTCATGACCGACATCCTTCATGAAAAGCTTTTTGGCATCATTGACTGCGCTCGCTTGCTCCTTGGCTTCACACAGTTGAGTTTCCAGTCGCTTGCGCTCGCTGATGTCGATCCAGCCCCCCAGCAATCCCTGAACCTCGCCATCGGCACGATAGAAAGGCACCGTCCAGTGCAAGGCATCAATCTGCTTGTCTCCCAGAAGCATGGTGCGGTCAGCGAAAATGGGCTGACGCGTTTCCAGCAGCTTGATGTAATCCCCGTGCAATTGCTCCGCGGTTTCTCTAGGTATCAGCTCCACGTCAATCAAGCGCCGACCATTCATCTGCTCGAAGCTGATTCCCAGATTCTCTTCATAACTTCGATTGCAGGAAATCAATCGCCCTTTCAGGTCCCTGACGTAGACCGGGTTGGGTATTCCGTCAAACAGCGCGTGCTTGAAGACCAACTGGTCGTTGAGCGCCGCTTCGGCCTGGAGACGCTGAAATATCTGAACCTTGAGACGGCTACTCCAGATCAGCGAAACCAGCCCCAGCGCCAGCGCGACACTGAGCCCCCAATACACCCAGCCGGGAATCCGGCTCAACAGACTGGTCTGCTGCACAGCAGACGACATCCACCTTGTGCGGATGGCACGCATCTCGCTGACCGGAAACTCTTCCAGCGCCTTATTGATGATATTAAGCAGTTCTGGTTGAGACTTGATGACAGTCATTCGGTCAGAGGACCACCATCCCTCCACACTGCGACCAACTTTCAGCACGCCTCGCGGATCCAGATAAGCCCCGGCCTCGTTCTGAATCGTCGCCACAGCATCCCCGGAGGCGACCAGTTGGCGAGCTTCTTCATAGTTGGCTGTAAGGATTAAATTTATACGTGGATGCTCGCGCCTTATGATGCCTTCCAGAGCATGCCTGGCAGGCAACGCCAGAGTGCGCCCGGCCAGGTCTCGCAGTGAATGCAGAGAAGCCTCTCCTGCACGCAACACGAATACCCAGCTATTACCGCCAAATGAATAGCTGAAATCGAGCATCTCCCGACGCTCTGCATTCTCTGCAAGCGTCGTGTTCATCTGGGCCTGACCGCTACGCAGGAGGTTGAACGTCTGCTCAATGCTCAAGGCCTCTTCATGCTTGAACCGCAGACCGGTGATGCGCGAAATTCGATTCAATATGTCGACATTAAGCCCGACCCAATTCCCATCCCCATCACGATAGATGTACGGTGGGTGCTGCTGAGAAGCAACTGTGACCACCGGGTGCCTGCTGATCCAGCGTCTTTCTGCACGACTTAGCGCGATTCGCTGAGTGCTGGCGTCAGCGCCCAGCCCCAGAGTCCAGCGTCCCAGTATCTCCCGGGTAATCGCGGACCCCAGGCTGGCCAGCGCAGTGTCGATCAGAGACAGTAACTGCGTCTGGTCCGAACGCACGGCAAATGAAAAGCTGTCCTGAGGCAAAAGACTGTCAAACAGAACCTGTAATCCAAGATAAGGACGCAGCGCCATGTAGGAGCGGACGATGACGTCATTGCCAATGAAGACATCTGCTTCTCCGTGGCTCACAGCCTCCATGGCACTGAAGAGGCTGGGGGCAATAATGATTTCGCTCTCAGGGTAGGCGATCTGCACCGCCAGGAGATCCATGTAGCTCTCAAGAACCACAACCTTGTTTCCCTTGAGCGACTCCTCCAGACTTCGCCCGTTACCGCGTCCGACGACTACCGAACGATCAGGCATATAGCCCATCGACAACCGAAGGTCGCCAAAAACGCGCTCAAAATCATTGGCAGTGGCAATAATGTCGATGGTGCCATCCCGCAGCGCGTTGATTGCCCCTTCAGGCCTGGGAAAACCGCGCACCTGCATTCTCACATTGAGCTTGCTGGCGATCAGACTCAAATAATCGGCAGTGATGCCCTGATACCGGTTGCGATCACTGGTGATATCCACAGGCTCATAATCGACGGTAACAACCCCGACGCGTAGCGCAGGTTGATCATCGAGCCATTCACGATCCGAGGCAGATAACTCCAGAGGCTCCAGAGCCACGAACGGCGCAACAAGGCTGAACGAAAGATTCCGCTCAGCATGGCTTGGCTGAACGAACAACACAGCCAGTAATAGTGACAGCACCACCAGTGTGCTTTTTATGGGAGCGAGGTTCTTGCCTTCGAAGAAGCTCCCTTTGCTTGCAATTTTCACAGCGACTAACTCATCCGTAAGTGTCTAAAACTCCCGAAGTGTGGCATGCAGAAATGAGAAGGCCCGCTGGGGGGCGGGCCTTAAGTTGTTACATGGATATACCGTTAGAGCGGTTTACCCCGGTTTCCGTGCTGACTAACGAAGGCCTGTATGGCTTTCAGGTCATTCGGCAAAACCGTGCAGCGTTCGTCCCGCTCGAACAAATCAGACAAATGTGCAGGTAGCTCGAGCGCTTTTCCTACACCCGCTTTCTCCACTGCTTCCGGGAATTTGACCGGATGCGCCGTCCCGAGGATCACCATCGGCGTATCCAGGCTGCGACGGCAGGCCCGAGCGGCCTTTACACCGATCGCAGTATGCGGGTCCAGCACCTCGCCAGTCTTTGCAAAAACATCCGCAATGGTCTCGCAGGTTTCAGCGTCGCTGACAGCCAGGGAGTCAAACAGCTTGCGGGTTTCGGTCCAGCGCTCTTCGTCGACGCTGAAACCACCGCCTTGTTTGAAGCTGTCCATCAAGCCTGCGAGCGTGGCACCGTTACGACCGTGCATATCGAACAGCAGACGCTCGAAGTTCGACGAGACCATGATGTCCATGGATGGCGACAAAGTCGCGTGCAAGGTCTCTTTTACATACTGATTGCCGCTCATGAAACGGTGCAGAATGTCGTTGCGGTTGGTGGCGACGATCAGCTGATTGATCGGCAGCCCCATATTGCGCGCCAGGTAACCCGCGAAAATATCGCCGAAGTTGCCGGTAGGTACCGAGAACGAAACAGAACGTGCCGGGCCACCCAACTGCAGCGAGGCGTGAAAGTAGTAGACGATCTGAGCCATGATCCGCGCCCAGTTGATCGAGTTAACGGCTACCAGGCGCGTGCCCTTGAGGAAACTCTGATCAGCAAAGCTGTTCTTGACCATTTCCTGGCAATCATCGAAGTTGCCTTCCACAGCGATGTTGTGAATGTTGTCGCCGAAGATAGTCGTCATCTGCCGACGCTGTACATCCGATACCCGGTTGTGCGGGTGCAGGATGAAGATATCGACGTTATCGCACTTGCGGCATCCTTCAATGGCTGCCGAACCGGTGTCGCCGGAGGTTGCACCGATGATCACTACACGCTCGCCACGCTTGGCCAGCACGTAATCCAGCAGACGACCCAGCAATTGCAGTGCGAAGTCCTTGAAGGCCAGCGTCGGCCCGTGGAACAGTTCCAGCACCCACTCATTGCCATTCAACTGACGCAATGGCGCAACCGAGCTGTGGGCAAATACGGCGTAGGTTTCTTCAAGGATCTTTTTGAAGTCCGCATCCGGAATGCTGCCGGTCACGAACGGGCGCATCACCCGGAAGGCCAGTTCGTGATAAGGCAGCCCAGCCCAGGAAGCGATTTCTTCCTGGGTAAAGCGAGGCAGGTTTTCCGGAACATACAAGCCGCCGTCGCTGGCCAGACCAGTCAGCAATACGTCTTCGAAATTCAGGGCCGGCGCCTGGCCGCGAGTACTGATATAGCGCATAAGATTCAAACCTTCGGTTTGAGCCTCAAGCTTCAAGCTTCAAGCGGCAAGTTCGAAGCGATCGGCTTCTGGCTTGCAGCTTGTAGCTGACAGCTTGCAGCTGTATTTAATTGAGATGTTCGACGCGGATCCGGACTACCGGGCCAACCACGTCCTGCACCGCTTCCAGGGCCTCAATGGCGTCATTCATACGCTGTTCCACCACACGATGGGTCAACAGAATCATCGGCACCAGGCCGTCATGTTCTTCGACTTCCTTCTGCATGATCGACTCAATGTTAATCCCGCGCTCCGACAGAATGCTTGCCACCTGGGCCAGCACGCCCGGATGATCCTTGGCCTGGATGCGCAGGTAATACGCGCTTTCGCAGGCTTCGATCGGCAGAATCGGATGAGCAGACAGCGAGTCGGGCTGGAATGCCAGATGCGGTACGCGATTTTCCGGATCGGACGTCATCGCACGCACCACATCGACCAGATCGGCAACCACCGACGAAGCGGTAGGCTCCATGCCAGCACCCGCGCCGTAGAACAGCGTCGAGCCTGCAGCGTCGCCATTGACCATGACTGCGTTCATCACGCCGTTGACGTTGGCGATCAGTCGATCAGCAGGAATCAGCGTCGGGTGTACCCGCAGTTCGATACCGGCAGATGTACTGCGCGCGACGCCCAGATGCTTGATGCGATAACCCAGCGCTTCGGCGTAATTCACGTCAGCAGTGGTCAGTCTGGTGATGCCTTCGGTGTAGGCCTTGTCGAACTGCAGCGGGATACCAAAGGCAATGGACGCCAGAATGGTCAGCTTGTGTGCAGCATCAATACCTTCGACATCGAACGTCGGATCGGCTTCGGCATAACCCAGAGCCTGAGCCTCAGCCAGAACGTCAGGGAAGGTACGGCCTTTCTCGCGCATTTCGGTCAGGATGAAGTTACCTGTGCCGTTGATGATCCCGGCAACCCAGTTGATGCGGTTGGCCGACAGACCTTCACGAATTGCCTTGATGACCGGGATACCGCCGGCAACCGCAGCTTCAAACGCTACGATCACGCCCTTCTCACGCGCCTTGGCGAAAATTTCGTTACCGTGCACGGCAATCAGCGCTTTGTTGGCAGTGACTACATGCTTGCCGTTTTCAATGGCCTTGAGAACCAGATCGCGGGCTACGGTATAGCCGCCGATCAGCTCAATGACGATATCGATTTCAGGGTTGGTTGCCACCGCGAAGACGTCGCTGGTGGTCGGTGTACCGGTAATCTGGCAGTTGGGGTTTGGCGTACGCATGGCAATTTGTGCCACTTCGATTCCACGACCCGCGCGGCGGGCAATTTCCTCGGCGTTACGCTTAAGTACGTTGAAGGTACCGCCACCGACGGTACCTAGCCCACAGATGCCTACTTTGACCGGATTCACTATGAACTCCCCGTAAAAACGGCCGGCTTGGAACCGACCGTGGAAAACAGCCGTGCATCACACACGGCTCTCTATTTACTCAACGGTCATGGGACGCGCTGACTTATTTGGCGCCGAGCGCCAGTTTGGCCACTTGTGCAGCGGGTTGGTAACCCGGAATCAACTGGCCGTCAGCCAAAACGATGGCCGGTGTGCCGTTCACACCGATCGATTGGCCCACTTCAAATTGTTTGGTGACAGGGTTGGCGCACTTGGGCGCCTCGATGTTCTTGCCATCGACCATGCGATCCATGGCAGCCTTGCGATCCTTGGAACACCAGACAGCCTGCAGTTGTTCGTCGCCCGGCGAGCCCAGCCCCTGGCGTGGGAAAGCGACGTAACGAACTTCGATGCCCATTTTGTTCAACTGCGGCACTTCGGCATGCAGCTTGTGGCAATACGGGCAAGTGGTGTCGGTGAACACAGTGATATGCGATTTGGTTTCGCCAATGGCCGGGTACACCACCATCTCGGCGGTCGGAATACCATTGATGGTCTTGGCGATAGCCAGACGTTCGGTCTTTTCGGTCAGGTTGACCGGCTTGCCATCCTGGATCTGAAACAGATAGCCCTGCATCACGAACTGGCCATCAGCGCTGGCATACAGCACGCGGCCGCCCTTGAGTTTGACTTCGTACAGACCGCTTAACGGGCTGGCACCGATGCTTTCAACCGGCAGCTCGAGCTTTAGCGATTCAAGGGTCTTGCGAATGGCTTGATCGGCGGGAGCATCCGCCTGGGCAAACATACTGAACGTACTGGCCAACGCAACGGCTGCGGCGGCGATAATCGTGGTCACGCGCATGAAAACTCCTCGGGCGGTGGGCAGACTGGCTTGGGCAAAAAAAGCGCCCGTCAGCTTCAATCTGCGAAACCGGCAAAGACTACCACATAAGGGCCGTAAACCTTACCCGGACCGACACAGACGGCCTGCAAAAGATACCGTCCTGACCTTTCAGCCGCGCGGGTGATGTTTGGCGTGCATGTCCTGCAATCGGGCACGGGCAACATGGGTATATATTTGTGTCGTGGACAGATCACTGTGTCCCAACAACATCTGCACCACGCGCAAGTCAGCGCCATGGTTGAGCAAGTGGGTTGCGAAAGCATGCCGCAATGTATGCGGCGACAGCGACTTGCTGATACCTGCAACCATGGCCTGATGTTTGATCCGGTGCCAAAAGGTCTGGCGGGTCATCTGCTCTCCCCGCTGACTGGGAAACAACACATCACTGGGACGCCCCGCCAGCAATTCATCGCGAGCCCCGCGCATGTAGCGTTCGATCCAGACAATGGCCTCTTCGCCCATGGGGACCAGACGCTCCTTGCTGCCCTTGCCCATCACCCTCAATACACCCTGACGGAGATTGACCTGCTCCAGGGTCAGACTGATCAGCTCGGTGACTCGCAAGCCACAGGCATAAAGCACTTCGAGCATGGCTTTATCCCGCTGGCCGATAGCTTCACTCAGGTCAGGTGCAGCCAGTAACGCGTCAACGTCTGCTTCCGACAGTGACTTGGGCAATGGCCTGCCAAGCTGAGGCATATCCACCTGCAGCGTGGGATCGACCTGAATCAGTTTCTCTCTCAGCAGGTAACGGTAGAAGCCACGTGCACCTGAAAGAAACCGTGCCGTGGAGCGAGGCTTGTAGGCCTTGTCCACTCGCCAGGCCAGATGATCAAGAATCGCCGAGCGTCCAACATTGATCAATTCCAGGCCTTGCTCCTGCAACCAGCCGTTGAACAGGGCAAGGTCACTGCGATAGGCATCACGCGTATTGTCCGAGAGCCCCTTCTCCAGCCAAAGGGCATCAAGAAACCGGTCGATCAGAGGGTCATCGATAGCAGACATGGGTATTCGCGCTTGAGCAGTGCTACATAAGTTACAGACTGAGGACAATAAAACCCCAGACGCAAAAAAGCAGCCCTTAGGCTGCTTTTTTCTTGCATCGAAAAACTGTACTCAGGACAGTTTTTCCTTGATGCGAGCTGCTTTACCGGACAGGTCACGCAGGTAGTACAGTTTGGCTTTGCGAACGTCACCGCGACGTTTCACAGCCAGGCTGTCGATTTGCGGGCTGTAGGTCTGGAAAGTACGCTCAACGCCAACACCGTTGGAGATTTTACGAACAGTGAAGGCACTGTTCACGCCACGGTTACGCTTGGCAATTACTACGCCTTCAAACGCCTGCAGACGAGCGCGGTCGCCTTCCTTCACTTTCACCTGAACGACAACAGTGTCGCCCGGGGCAAAGGTAGGGATCTCTTTGGTCATCTGCTCTGCTTCGAGTGCAAGGATGATTTTGTTAGTCATGCTGTGCTCCTAAGGTAAATCGTCTGATCTACCATCGATACGTTAACTATCGTCCCGTTCGCGGATGTATTCCGCGAGCAGCTTCTTCTCTTCTCCAGAAAGCGAGCGGCTTTCCAGAAGATCGGCGCGTCGTTCATAGGTCCGCCCGAGGGACTGCTGTAAACGCCAACGCCGGATGTGCGCGTGATTGCCACTTAGCAACACGTCGGGAACACGCTGATCCGCATACACCTCCGGTCGGGTGTAATGCGGGCAATCCAGCAGACCATCAGTGAAGGAATCTTCCTCCGCAGAGTCCGCATGCCCTAAAGCTCCAGGCAGCAGCCGCGTAACCGCATCGATCAGCACCATTGCCGGCAGCTCGCCGCCAGACAGTACATAGTCACCAATCGACCACTCTTCATCGACATGAGCATCAATAAAACGCTCGTCAATGCCTTCATAACGACCGGCGATGAGGATAATCGCTTCCCCCTGCGCCAGTTCGCGTACCGCAGACTGATTCAGTTGGCGGCCTTGTGGCGACAGGTAAATCACCTTCGCCGCATCCCCTGCCGCTTGCCTGGCCTGAACCAGAGCATCTTCAAGGGGCTTGATCTTCATCACCATGCCCGGACCACCGCCAAATGGGCGATCGTCAACAGTGTGATGTCGATCCGTGGTGTAGTCCCGCGGATTCCAACAAGTCAGCTGTAACAGCCCTTGTTTCACCGCACGGCTGGTAATGCCGTATTCGCTGATGGCGGAAAACATCTCGGGAAACAGACTGATCACTTCTATGCGCAGGCTAGCCATTGCTTAGAAGTCCGAATCCCATTCCACCTTCATCTCGCCAGCTTCCAGATCAACTGCCAACACGCATTGCTCCGTATAGGGCAACAAACGTTCGCGATCATCCAGGCTGCCAGCGCAGGGCTTGACCACCATTACATCGTTCGAGCCTGTCTCCAGCAGATGATCGATCTTCCCGAGCAATTGCCCTTGATGGTCGATAACCTTGAGACCCTCCAGCTGGTACCAGTAGTACTCGCCATCGGTGAGATCAGGGAACAGGTTGCGCGGCACACAGATTTCAAAACCGGCCAGAAGACGAGCTTCTTCACGGTCATCAAGACCTTTGAGCTTTGCGACCAGGAACTTGTTTTGCAAGCGTCCGCTGACCAGCTCTACCTGTTTAACGCTGCCTTCGCGCCGAAGCGTCCAGGTTTTGTAATCCAACAGGTTTCCAATCGGATCAGTAAAGGAAAAGACCTTCACTTCGCCGCGAACGCCATGTACCGAATAAATCTTGCCAATGACGATCAAGTCGTCGGCAATCGTAGGCGCCGCGTTCATATTGCTCAGGCCGCGACCTTGGTCTTGGCGTGTTCTTTCAGCAACTGGGCAACGCGCTCGGATGTTTGTGCACCCACGCTCAGCCAGTAGTTAACGCGCTCTTCGTTCACGGACAAACGAACTTCCTGACCACGGGCAACCGGGTTGAAGAAGCCAATTTGTTCCTTGTGCGAACCGTCGCGCGCATTGCGGCTATCGGTAACAGTCAGGTGGTAAAACGGGCGCTTTTTGGAGCCGCCCAGAGCAAGACGAATGGTTAGCATTGAACATCGTTCCTGTAGTCGGTGCTGCAAATCTAAGATGCACAGCGGGCATAGGTGCCCGAAAGGCCGCATATTCTAAGGAATATCCGGACTTTTGCAAATGTCTTTTTCTGACACATGCTCTTGTGTCATCCAGATTTGCCAGGGAGCCGTCGCTTTCGACGGCCGGTGTAGACCCGCAAAGCGGGAATTTACGTAGGGGCGAGCCCCCATGTGGAATGCGCGCAGAGCTTCCTGCGCGCGATACATCACATTTTTGGCATGCCGCCGCCGGGCAACATTCCGCCCATGCCGCGCATCATTTTGGCCATTCCGCCTTTGGCGGAAAACTTCTTCATCATCTTCTGCATCTGCTTGTGCTGCTTGATCAGACGCCCGATGTCCTGCACCTGCGTGCCCGACCCCATCGCGATGCGGCGCTTGCGAGAACCACTGATCAGCTCGGGATCGCGACGCTCTGCAGGGGTCATCGAGTTGATGATGGCTTCCATCTGCTTGAACTGCTTCTCTGCCACGCCCTGGGCATTACCCATTTGCGACAGGTTGACGCCGCCGATACTCGGCAGCTTGTCCATGAGCCCGCCAAGGCCGCCCATGTTTTTCATCTGTTGTAGCTGATCGCGGAAGTCTTCGAGATCGAAGCCCTTACCTTTCTTCAGCTTTTTGGCCAGTTTGTCGGCCTTGTCCTTGTCGAGGGTCTGTTCGGCCTGCTCGATCAGGCTGAGCACGTCGCCCATGCCCAGGATTCGCGACGCAATACGGTCCGGGTGGAACGGCTCGAGCGCATCGCTCTTCTCGCCCATACCGATGAACTTGATCGGCTTGCCGGTGATAGCACGCACGGACAATGCCGCACCGCCTCGGGCATCACCGTCGACTTTGGTCAGGATCACGCCAGTCAACGGCAGTGCATCACCGAACGCCTTGGCAGTGTTGGCGGCATCCTGACCGGTCATGGCGTCTACGACGAATAGCGTCTCGGCCGGTTTGACCGCTGCGTGCAGCGCCTGGATCTCGCCCATCATTTCCGCGTCGATGTGCAGGCGACCCGCGGTATCGAGAATGACGACGTCAATGAACTTGAGCTTCGCTTCCTTTATTGCCGCTTCAGCAATGTCTACCGGCTTCTGGCTGATGTCGGACGGGAAGAACGTAACGCCGATGTCGGCCGCCAGCGTTTCAAGCTGCTTGATGGCTGCAGGACGATATACGTCGGCAGACACAACCATGACGGTCTTCTTCTTGCGCTCTTTAAGGAATTTGGCCAGCTTGCCTGCAGTAGTGGTCTTACCCGCACCCTGCAGACCTGCCATCAGAATCACGGCAGGCGGCGTGACATTAAGGGTCAGCTCTTCGTTGGCCGCCCCCATCATGTCTTCCAGCTCGGCCTGAACGATCTTCACAAAAGCCTGGCCCGGCGTCAGACTGCGGGACACTTCGGTGCCGACAGCGCGCTCCTTGACCTTGTTGACGAAGTCTTTGACGACCGGCAAGGCAACGTCGGCCTCAAGCAAAGCCATACGCACTTCGCGCAAGGTGTCTTTGATGTTGTCCTCGGTCAGCTTGGCCTTGCCAGTTACATGGCGCAGCGTCTGCGAGAGACGGTCTGTCAGATTTTCAAACATGCGCGATCCTTTCAGGCTCTTGGCGAACCCCGGTTGATGCGGCCCGGCCCGTTATAAAATGGCGCTCGGCGAGCCTGCGGCTTGAGCAGGTCGCGGATTATAGCGAAGACTCTGCGGCACGGACACCATGGAGTCTGCATCTGTGGTCTTTCGTGAAATGACGGTTGTATGCCAAACTCAGCGTCTTTAGAGGCCCGTCCATCAGGATTTATGTTCCCTTTGCCACCCAGCCTGCTACCCAGCCTCGCCGCCGCCTGCCTTTATGCCGCTGCGACAATCTATCAAGGCATCCGCCTCAGCCAGGCGAAACGCGCCGACAAACGGCTGCTTTGCCTGCTCGGTACGCTGGCCGTTGTTGCTCATGCCTTCGGACTTTTCTCCCAGTTGATCCGCCCCATCGGACTTGGCCTGGACTTTTTCAGCGCCGCCAGCCTGATTGCCGTGGCGGTGATTGCCCTCACGCTGCTGGCGACCGTGCGTATTCCGGTTGAAAACCTGCTCGTGCTTTTATTCCCGCTGGGGATGGTTACCGTGTTGCTCGCGCAGTTCGCGCCAGTTGGCACCGTGCAACCCATCGTTGAAGAACCGGGCATCCTGAGTCACATCCTGCTGTCGATCCTCGCTTACGGGATGTTCACCATTGCCGTGGTGCAGGCATTGCTGCTGCTGGTGCAGGATCATCAACTCAAACACAAGCACCCTTCCGGGCTGATCAAGAATTTCCCGCCACTGCAAACCATGGAAAGCCTGCTGTTTGGTTTTCTCTGGGCCGGCTGGTCGCTGCTTTCGCTGTCTCTGATTTCAGGCTGGCTTTTCGTCGAGAACCTGTTCGCGCAGCATCTGGTGCACAAAACCCTGCTGGCCTGCCTGGCCTGGGTCGTGTTCAGCGTACTGCTGTGGGGTCGTAACCGTCTCGGCTGGCGTGGACACAAGGCTATCCGCTGGACCCTGGGCGGCTTCTGCCTGCTGATGCTGGCCTATTTCGGCAGCAAGCTGGTCCGCGAATTCATTCTGCACATCTGACGGTTCGCTGATTATGGATAATTTGCCAATCGCGCCGATGCTCGGTGTCGTGGTCCTGTTGATTCTCTGGGCAGCCCTGTTCACGGCCATTGAAACTGCCCACCATCACCTCAAAGTGCTGCGCAACGGCGACCGCCTGCCCACGTCCAGCTGGCCAGAGCTTAAATTCGAGCTGGGTAGCCTGATCCTCGCCAACACGCTTATCAAAGTGTTGATCACCGTAATCGTCACCTTACTGTCGGTGAACTACTGGTTTTACAACGGCCCGACACTGGCCTGGATCATTGTCACCAGCATCACGCTGATCTTCGCCGAACTCATCCCGCGCAGGTTGGCGGCGCGTCATCCGCAAGCCATCGTGCACATGGCCAACAGCTTGCTGCGTATTCCGATGATCATCCTCTGGCCGCTGGCCTGGCTGTTCAACTCCTTAGCCAGGACGCTGCTGCGTCCCTTCGGCACGCGCAACAAGCAGGCTATCGCAGGCGATGAGGATGGCGAGCGCCCGCACGCGCATCATGACGGCGTGAATGAGCACCATCCCGGCCGCTCGCCCGTGCTGTCAGGCATCCATGCGCTGGACAGCATCACCGTCAATGACATTCTGGTACCGCGCAGTGAAGTGGATGGCGTCAATCTCGACGACAGCATCGAACAGATCGTCGAGCGCCTGATCATTTCGCGCCACACCCGGCTGCCGGTCTACCACAACGACATCAATCAGGTGCAGGGCGTACTCAATACCCGGCAGATCAGTCATCTGCTGCCCAAGGGCGAATTGACCAAAGAACAGATCGTGGCCGCCTGCTATGAGCCGTACTTCGTTCCGGAGAGCACTCCGCTTCAGTTGCAACTGCTGAATTTCCACAAGCAACAGCGCCGCATGGGCGTCGTGGTCGATGAATACGGCGAAGTACTGGGCATCGTCAGCCTCGAAGACATTCTTGAAGAAATCGTCGGCGAATTCGAAAACGAGCAAACCCTGAACAACCCGCACATTCATCCACAGGCCGACGGTCGTCTGGTGGTAGATGGGGCTGCGTCGATTCGCGATTTGAACAAGAGCCTGGGGTGGCATCTACCGTCCGATGGACCCAAGACTCTTAATGGTCTGGTCACCGAAGCGCTGGAGACCATTCCGGAAAGCGCGGTTTGCCTGAAGATCGGGCCGTATCGTCTGGAAATTCTCGAAACCGAAGACAACCGTGTCGCACGGGTCATGATGTGGCAGAAACCCGCCGCTCGATAACGTAACAGGCGTTTTTGCCAGACGCCCTTGCCAGAAGCCTCTTGTTATACCGGCGGCTCGATTCCTATAATCGGGCCGCTTACCCAGCCCGCCGATCCGTGTGCTACCCGCACCCCATGTGATCCGGCCAGTCATTCAGCCTGAACGTCTCGCGCATCTCCCTGGCTCTGCCCTACCCCCGGCATGACCAACGCCTCTCGCCCTTATCCGGGCTAACCTGATCAGCGCTGTACCCACAATAATTAATGTATGCCGCCGTGGATCGTCGTATCTGGCGATCACCGACAGGCACTATGACTGTCAGGAAGACCCGCATGACTACGACTTCTGCCACCCATGAAAATGAGAGCGCACCGGCTCGCCCGGTCAACTCTGCCACACGCGTCGCTACCGCCAGCTTCATTGGCACCGCCATCGAGTTCTACGATTTCTACGTGTACGCCACCGCCGCTGCGCTGGTGATCGGCCCGGTGTTTTTCCCGCAAACGTCCGGCACCGCACAAATGCTGTCCGCATTTCTGACGTTTGGCATCGCCTTCCTTGCACGCCCGCTAGGCTCAGCGCTGTTTGGCCATTTCGGCGACCGTATCGGACGCAAGTCGACGCTGGTCGCCTCGTTGCTGTTGATGGGCGTGTGCACCACGCTGATCGGCGTACTGCCGGGCTACGCAACGATAGGTGCCTGGGCACCGATTCTGTTATGCGTGCTGCGTTTCGGCCAGGGATTGGGGCTGGGTGGTGAATGGGGCGGCGCAGCCTTGCTTGCCACGGAGAACGCCCCCAAAGGCAAGCGCGCCTGGTTCGGTATGTTCCCGCAACTCGGCCCTTCGATTGGTTTCCTCGCCGCGAACGGGCTATTCCTGACACTGGCCATGACGCTGGATGACGAACAGTTTCGCTCATGGGGCTGGCGAATCCCGTTCCTGCTGAGCGCGGCACTGGTAATGGTTGGGCTCTATGTGCGACTGAAGCTGGAAGAAACCCCGGTCTTCACCAACGCCATCGCCCGCCACGAACGGGTGAAGATGCCAATAGTGGAGCTGTTCAGCCAGTACTGGGCGCCGGTATTACTGGGCGCCGCATCAATGGTGGTCTGTTATGCGCTGTTCTACATCTCAACCGTGTTTTCCCTGAGCTACGGCGTATCAACGCTTGGCTACAGCCGTGAGACCTTCCTCGCCCTGCTGTGCTTCGCAGTACTGTTCATGGCAGCAGCGACTCCGCTGGCGGCATGGGCCAGTGACCGCTTCGGACGTCGCCCGGTGTTGATCATTGGTGGCGTGCTGGCGATCCTCTCGGGCTTCACCATGGAGCCGTTGCTGACCCACGGCACGACATGGGCGGTGGCGCTGTTTCTGTGTATCGAACTATTCCTGATGGGCGTGACCTTCGCCCCGATGGGCGCAATGTTGCCCGAGTTGTTTCCGACCCGTGTGCGCTACACCGGCGCGTCAGCGGCCTACAACCTGGGAGGCATCGTCGGCGCATCGGTAGCGCCCTTCTTCGCCCAGAAACTGGTGGCGATGGGCGGACTGAGCTGGGTGGGCGGGTATGTGTCGGCAGCAGCGTTGATCAGCGTGATTGCCGTGCTGTGCCTGAAGGAAACGCGGGAGGCGGATCTGGATAAAATCGTTTAGCTCAAATCTGATCCTGTAGGAGCTGCCGAAGGCTGCGAAGCATTCATCCTGACAAACCGCCATCGCAGCCTTCGGCAGCTCCTACAGGTCCAATGCTTGCTTCGAGATAGCGCGGTGTCAGTGACACCGCGCCATTTCCTGCAGGGCTTGCGTTACAGCTGGACTTTCACAGCCCGCGAAGAACGCGTCGCCTTGGCACGTGCCGCTTCGATGGACTCGTCGCGAGCCAGAGCGACGCCCATGCGGCGCTGGCCGTTCACATCAGGCTTGCCGAACAGGCGCAGCGCGGTATCCGGCTCGCTCAGCGCCTCGTTGAGGTTGGCGAAAGTGGTATTAGTGGACTGGCCTTCCACCAGAATCACCGCAGAAGCCGATGGCCCGAACTGGCGAATTTGCGGGATTGGCAAACCCAGAATCGCGCGGGCGTGCAAGGCAAACTGCGACAGGTCCTGAGAAATCAGGGTTACCAGACCTGTGTCATGAGGGCGCGGCGATACTTCGCTGAACCAGACCTGATCACCTTTGATGAACAGCTCAACACCAAACAGACCGCGACCACCCAAAGCTTCGGTGACTGCCTTGGCAACGCGCTCGGACTCAGCCAACGCAATCGGGCTCATTGCCTGTGGCTGCCAGGATTCCTGATAGTCGCCCTTTTCCTGGCGATGACCCACTGGCGCGCAGAACGTAGTACCACCAGCGTGGCGCACGGTCAGCAGAGTGATTTCGTATTCGAAGTCGATGAATCCTTCGATGATCACCCGACCTTTACCAGCACGACCGCCTTCCTGAGCGTAATCCCAGGCTTTCTGCACGTCATCAGCAGTACGTAACAGACTCTGGCCTTTGCCCGACGAGCTCATCACCGGCTTGACCACGCACGGGAAGCCCAGGTCCTGGACTGCCTTGCTGTAGTCTTCAAAGGTATCGGCGAAGTGATACGGCGAAGTCGGCAGGTCCAGCTCTTCAGCAGCCAGACGACGGATGCCTTCGCGGTTCATGGTCAATTGCGTAGCGCGGGCCGTCGGGATAACCGTGAAACCTTCAGCTTCCAGCTCAACCAGAGTAGCGGTGGCGATGGCCTCGATTTCCGGCACGATGTAGTGCGGTTTCTCGGCTTCGATCACTGCACGCAGCGCGGCACCGTCAAGCATGTTGATCACATGGCTGCGATGGGCAACCTGCATGGCAGGCGCATTGGCATAACGATCAACAGCAATCACTTCAACGCCCAGGCGCTGCAGTTCGATCACGACTTCCTTTCCCAGCTCACCGCAACCGCAGAGCAATACGCGGGTCGCGACAGGCGACAGTGGAGTTCCGATTTGAGTCATCTCAGGTCCTCGTGGAGCAGATATCGAGGGCAGCCCGCGTCAGGTGCGAGCGACCGCTGTGGAGAAAGGCGCGCAATTTACCACGAAGGCCCGTAATTCTCAGCCCGCACTCGCATTCTTGCGTGCACGCCAGGTCATGATCAGCCAGACGGCCGTGACGCCGACGAATTTGGAAACCAGCGCCGTGATAATCACGGGCGGGGTCAGCGCATCGATCATGCCGAAAAAGATGAAGGTGTCCACCGGGATACTCAGCGCAGAGCTGAGCCATAAGCGATCACGAAGTGGGCGCTTGGTTACCGTGAATACCAGCCAGTCGATGCACTCCGAGACCGCAAACGCCGTGGCACTGGCCAGCGCGATGGTCGGGTCGGACGTCACATACGACAGCACCAGAGCCGCCAGCATGGCGAGGATCGCCCCATGCCCGAAACGGGTTTGTACCATGTCGCGCAGCACGAACACCAAACCACCCCAGGCGGACCAGATAACGTCCAGGTGCGGGGCGGCAGAGAAAGCAAAGTTGATCAGCACGACACTGCTGATGTAGGCGATCAGGAAGAGCATGAGGTGAGGCTTATGTGGCGGGGAGGATGGGTAATGGTATCAGGCGATGCAAGGCGGTGGCGTATTTGAAATGAGATTCAAACAGTGGGAGCCGAGCTTGCTCGCGATAAGGACACCGCAGATATCATGTAGATTGCGCCCAGCCTCATCGCGAGCAAGCTCGGCTCCCACAGGAAAAGCGGGACTTCGGATTACATTTTCCAGACAAGCCCATTCGCCTCGGCCCGCTCATGGCAGAGCCTGAGCACGGCGCGCCGCTGGTCATTGTCCATGGCGTGCCAGTCAGTGATTTCTTTGACGGTGCGCTGGCATCCCAGGCAGACATCGTCGTCATCCAGAGCGCAGATACTGACGCACGGAGAGGCTACGCGGCGTTCGGTTTCCATCAGTCTTCCTGCGGCATCAGGTCGCGAGCGTAGCGCTGGGCGTTGTGGACGTAATGGGCGGCGCTGGCTTCGAGCATTTTCTTCTGCACATCAGTGAGTTCGCGCACCACTTTACCCGGTGAACCCATGACCAGCGAGCCATCGGGGATAACCTTGCCTTCGCCAATCAGTGAATTAGCGCCAATGATGCAGTATTTGCCGATCTTCGCGCCGTTAAGAATGACCGCGTTGATGCCAATCAGGCTGTAGTCGTCGACGCTACAGCCATGCAGCATCGCGTTGTGACCAATCGTCACGCCCTTACCGATCTCCAGCGGTGAGCCCATATCGGTGTGCATGACCGTACCGTCCTGAACATTACTGTTCTCTCCAATATGGATCAGCTCGTTATCACCACGCAGCACCGCGTTGAACCAGACGTTGGCCCCCGCCTCCAGCTTGACCTTGCCAATCAGCACAGCATTAGGCGCGACCCAGCTTTGTGGATGGGTTTCGACGCGGAAATCGCCCAGAAGGTATTTCATGCACAAGTATCCTCAAGGCTCTGCGGCCCGTTTATCGTTGCTTAGATCACGGAGTGTTCTGGCGGGTGACGCAGGCTGATCTTGCTGTCATAAAGCACATTGATCAATTCGACAATCATGATCGCGGTCAGCCCCCATATCTTGAATTCGCCGTAACGATAGCTGGGGACGTACCAACTTTGACCTTGATAGTCGATGCGGTGGGTATGTTCCCGGGTGTCCTGACGAAAGAACTCCAGCGGCACGCTGAACACGGCGGCGATTTCGGCATCGTTGGGGCGGTACTCCACGAAGTCGGGAATCAACCCCACGTAAGGCGTGACCTTGATACCGTGCTTGGAGATCACCGGACTGAGCGGCCCGATCACTTCAACCAGCCCTGGCGGCAGACCTATCTCCTCCTCGGCTTCGCGCAGTGCAGTGAAAATCAGGTCACGGTCTTCCGGATCACGCCGCCCACCAGGGAAAGCCACTTCACCGCCGTGAGTCGACAGCCCGCTGGCACGCAGCGTCAGAATCAGCTCCGGCTCGTCGCTGCGGGTAATAGGCAGCAACACCGCAGCTTCGGGGAAGAGTCGATCCGTCTCAAAGGTGCTCGGCGTATGACTGCTTACGCGGCGAAGTAGCTCATCCAGCATGGGAAATCTCGATCTGTTGCCTACCCGGCATCATGCACCAAAGTGGCGAACTGCCCAAGTCCTCCCAGGACAATGTGAACGCGACTAAACCGCAGCTTGCCGATCACCCTTGGCACACGCCAAGATAGCAACTGAATTCAGCAATTGAACGCATCCATGAAATTCTGCAGCCAATGCGGCAAACCGGTCATCCAGCGCATACCCGAAGGCGACAGCCGCCTGCGCTTTGTCTGCGAGCACTGTCAGACCATTCATTATCAAAACCCCAATATCGTTGCGGGCTGTCTGGCCGTCTGGGATAACAAGGTCTTGTTATGTCGTCGCGCCATCGAACCGCGCCTGGGTTTCTGGACCTTGCCAGCCGGATTCATGGAAAACGGTGAAACCATGGAACAGGCGGCGCGCCGGGAAACTTATGAGGAAGCCTGTGCAACACCAGGCGAACTGAACCTGTACATGCTGGTGGATGTGGCGCATATCAATCAGGTTCATGTGTTCTTCCGGGGCGAACTGGCCACACCGGAATTCGCCGCGGGAATTGAAAGCCTGGAAGTCCAGTTGTTCGATGAAGCGGATATACCCTGGTCGGACCTGGCTTTCATGACCGTCCGGCGTACCCTAGAATGCTTCTTCGCTGATCGTCGCGAGCAGGCTTACCCTGTGCGTAACGAAGCCCTGCCGCCGTCGCGGCCCATTCAAGACACTTAATCAGGCCAGCCCCTTACAGGCGCCGCTTCAGGGATACCGTTTCGATGCGTTGGTTGCTCGCTGCTTTGTGCTTGTCTTTCATGCCGTTGTCCCAGGCCTCGTTTACCCAGACCATTGTTCCCAAAGGCAGCGAGCAAAAGATCGTCGGCGAAAAAGTGATTAACGTCGAGAACATTGCCGACAAGAAAATCGACAAGGTGCTGGTGCTCAAATCAGCTCGCCAATTGCAACTGATCAGCGGCGGCGAGCCTCTGAAGACTTACCGTATTTCGCTGGGCAAACAACCCAAAGGCACCAAACTCAAGGAAGGCGACCAGCGTACACCGGAAGGCTTCTATTGGCTTGACTGGCGCAAAACCAGCACCAACTACAACCTGTCAATGCACATCTCCTACCCGAATGCGGCGGACGCCGAGCGTTCGAAACGCGAAGGCGTGAAGCCCGGCAGCATGATCATGATTCATGGCACGCCAGTGGATGAGGAATATCCGGAGTGGTACTTCCACACGCTGGACTGGACCAACGGCTGCATCGCGCTGAAGAACAACGACATGCGGGAAGTGTGGGGCCTGGTGAAGGACGGCACGATGATTGAGATCAGGCCATAACCAGGCATCGGGAGGACGCATATCTAACTGCCTGCGCGATCCCTGTGGCAGCGAATTCATTCGCGAAGAGGCACGTACAGTCGATAAAGATTCATCGTCTGTGCCGCAGTCTTCGCGAATGAATTCGCTCCCACAAGTCCCCCGTGTGCCGCATCATTAGCGCTGGGGAGATCAGAAATCCTCCAGCCGCCAAACCTCATAGGCCGGCGTTTCGTAAGGGTGGCTCTGCTTGAGAGCCGCCACTACTGGCTGAATCAACTCATCCGCAACGACAAGCTCGACTTTCCATTCCTGTACCTGCTCGACCACACCGCCCTGCCCGATAAATGGCTGGCTGCCATCCAGCGGGCGGAACTGGCCTTGACCCAGCACCTGCCATGAGCACTGATCGTAAGCCCCGATTCGCCCTGCACCAGCGGCGAATACGGCACTTTTGACCTGCTCCACATGGCTCGGCGGTACAAAGAACGCGAGCTTGTACATTGTTTCTTAGTTCACCCAAGCACGGGCGTTGCGGAACATGCGCATCCACGCACCGTCTTCGTTCCAGTCTTCTGGACGCCACGAGTTCTGCACAGCACGGAATACACGCTCGGGGTGCGGCATCATGATGGTGACGCGACCGTCGCGGGTGGTGAGGCCACCGATACCGCGCGGCGAACCGTTCGGGTTTGCCGGGTAGGCTTCGGTGATCTTGCCGTGGGTATCGACGTAGCGCAGCGCCACAGTGCCGGAAACATCGGCAGCGACCAGCGCTTCATCGTTGGCGAACTCCGCGTGACCTTCACCGTGAGCGATGGCGATCGGCATACGCGAACCGGCCATGCCTTGCAGGAAGATCGACGGCGATTCCTGGATCTGCACCATGGCAACACGCGCTTCGAACTGCTCGGAGCGGTTGCGCACGAAGTGTGGCCACAGCTCGCTGCCCGGAATCAACTCGTGCAGGTTGGACAGCATCTGACAACCGTTGCACACGCCAAGGGTGAAGCTGTCCTGACGCTCGAAGAAGCCCTGGAACGCATCACGGGCACGGGTGTTGAACAGCGCTGACTTGGCCCAGCCTTCGCCAGCACCGAGTACGTCGCCGTACGAGAAACCACCACAAGCAACCATGCCCTTGAAGTCGTTCAGATCGACACGGCCCGCCAGGATATCGCTCATGTGTACGTCAATCGCGTTGAAACCGGCGCGGTCGAAGGCAGCTGCCATTTCGACCTGACCGTTGACGCCCTGCTCACGCAGCACAGCCACTTGCGGACGCACGCCAGTCTTGATGTAAGGCGCAGCAATGTCTTCGTTGACGTCGAAGCCCAACTTCACGGTCAGGCCTGGATTATCTTCTTCCAGCAGCGCATCGAACTCTTGATCGGCACATTCGGCGTTATCACGCAGACGCTGGATCTGGTAGCTGGTTTCAGCCCATTGACGCTGCAACAGACGACGCTGGCCGCTGAACACTGGCTCGCCATTGAAGCTGATGGCGACTTCATCGTTGTTGACCGGCTGACCGATCACCGCGACGCAATCTTCCAGACCGGCAGCGCTGAACTGAGCCAGCACGTCTGGCGTGGCGTCCTGACGAACCTGGATGACTGCACCCAGTTCTTCGTTGAACAGGATCGCTGCCAGTTCAGCCGGCGTTTCAGCAAGGCCGTCCATGTGCAGGTCCAGACCACAATGCCCGGCAAATGCCATTTCCAGCGTGGTGGTCAACAGACCGCCATCGGAACGGTCGTGGTAAGCCAGCAGGTGGCCGTCAGCATTGAGACCTTGAATAACAGCGAAGAAGGCCTTGAGGTCTTCCGCGTCATCGACATCTGGCGCAACGCGACCAAGCTTGCCGTAAACCTGAGCCAGGATCGAAGCACCCATACGGTTCTGACCACGCCCCAGGTCGATCAGGATCAAGTCGGTAACGCCCTTGTCCATGCGCAGTTCCGGGGTGAGGGTCTTGCGGATGTCAGTCACCGGAGCAAAACCGGTCACGATCAACGACAGCGGCGACGTTACGCTCTTCTCGACGCCGTCATCGCTCCAGCGGGTTTTCATGGACATCGAGTCCTTACCCACCGGAATGGTGATACCCAGTTCCGGGCAAAGCTCCATACCGACCGCTTTCACAGTGTCATATAGACGAGCGTCTTCACCTGGGTGACCGGCAGCGGACATCCAGTTGGCGGACATTTTGATATCGGAAAGCTTTTCGATGCGCGAGGCAGCGATGTTGGTCAGCGTTTCGCCGATGGCCATACGGCCAGAAGCAGGAGCGTCCAGCAGTGCCAGCGGAGTGCGCTCGCCCATCGCCATGGCTTCACCGGTGTTGACGTCGAAGCTGGTCGCAGTCACGGCAACGTCAGCGACTGGCACCTGCCAAGGCCCTACCATCTGATCGCGAGCAACCAGACCGGTAATGCTACGGTCACCAATGGTGATCAGGAAGCTTTTGCTGGCAACGGCCGGGTGGTGCAGAACGCGTTGTACGCTTTCTTCGATATCCAGCACGCTTGGGTCGAAATCATCGCCCAACTCGTTTTCGCGATCAGCACTGCGGTGCATGCGTGGAGCCTTGCCCAACAGCACTTCCAGCGGCATATCAACTGGATTGTTACCGAAGTGGCTGTCGGTCACTGTCAGTTGAGGCTCGGCAGTCGCCTCGCCTACTACCGCGAACGGGCAGCGCTCACGTTCGCAGATCGCCTTGAAACGCTCGAAGTCTTCGGCGCCAACAGCCATCACGTAACGTTCCTGGGATTCGTTGCTCCAGATTTCCAGCGGGGCCATGCCCGGCTCGTCGTTCGGTACGTTACGCAATTCGAAACGACCGCCGCGGCCGCCATCATTGACCAGCTCCGGGAAGGCGTTGGACAAACCGCCCGCGCCGACGTCATGGATGAAGCTGATCGGGTTCTTGTCACCCAATTGCCAGCAACGGTCGATAACTTCCTGGCAACGACGCTCCATTTCAGGATTTTCACGCTGAACCGACGCAAAATCCAGATCCGCAGAGCTGGTACCGGTGGCCATGGAAGAAGCAGCACCGCCACCCAGACCGATCAACATCGCCGGGCCGCCAAGCACGATCAGCTTGGAGCCAACAGTGATTTCGCCTTTCTGCACGTGTTCGGCACGGATGTTACCCATACCGCCAGCCAGCATGATCGGCTTGTGGTATCCGCGGACTTCATCGCCGTGCGGCGTGCTGATGGACTGTTCGAAGGTACGGAAATAACCGGTCAGGGCCGGACGGCCGAATTCGTTGTTGAACGCTGCGCCACCCAGCGGGCCTTCAAGCATGATGTCCAGCGCGGTCACGATGCGCTCAGGCTTGCCGTAGTTCACTTCCCACGGTTGTTCGAAGCCGGGGATCTGCAGGTTGGAAACGGTGAAGCCGGTCAGGCCAGCTTTAGGCTTGGCACCACGACCCGTTGCGCCTTCGTCGCGAATCTCGCCGCCAGAGCCGGTCGATGCGCCCGGGAATGGGGCAATCGCAGTCGGGTGGTTGTGAGTCTCGACCTTCATCAGAATGTGCACCGGCTCCTGCACCGCACCGTACTGGCGGGTTTCAGGGTCCGGGAAGAAACGCCCCGCCACGCTGCCGACGATCACCGAGGCGTTGTCCTTATAAGCAGACAGGACGCCTTCGCTGTGCATCTGATAGGTGTTCTTGATCATGCCGAACAGGCTTTTTTCCTGACTCTCGCCATCGATATCCCAACTGGCGTTGAAGATCTTGTGACGGCAGTGCTCGGAGTTTGCCTGGGCAAACATCATCAGCTCGATGTCATGAGGGTTGCGCCCCAGACCATTGAAACTGGTGACCAGATAATCGATTTCGTCTTCAGCCAGTGCGAGGCCGAGCTCAACGTTGGCTTTTTCCAGCGCGGCACGACCGCCGCCCAGCACGTCAATCGCCGTGAGCGGCTTGGGCTCGGCGTGAGTGAACAGGCCTTCGGCTTCCTGTACGGAACCCAGCACCATCTGCGTCATGCGGTCATGCAGGCAACCGGCGATGATTTGCGCTTCAGCTTCGCTGAACTGTCCTTCTACATAGAAGGTAATACCGCGCTCGATGCGCTGGACCTTCGCCAGGCCGCAATTACGGGCGATATCGCTCGCTTTGCTGGACCACGGCGAGATAGTGCCGAAACGTGGCATCACCAGGAACAACCGGCCGCTCGGCTCTTGAACCGGCACGCTCGGGCCGTATTTCAAGATGCGAACGAGAACTTCCTGTTCCTCGCCAGTCAGATCGCCAGTAACTTCGGCAAAGTGGGCAAATTCGGCATACAAGCCGCTGACAGCTGAAACTTTCTGTTTCAGTTGTTCCAGCAATTTGCTGTGGCGAAAGGCAGAAAGGGCAGGAGCACCGCGCAGGATCAACATCTTCGGGACAGCCTCGGGAAGGGGGTGTGCTTTGAGGCCGTGCATTCTAGCCTAAAGCGACTGCTTGAGCACCCAAAACGGCCAGATTGACGGTGTCCGCATATCGGCGGCTCATGTTGCCGTTCACGCAGCCCTCGGCTTGCCCATCAGAAAGGCTGTGCTCTAGCA
The DNA here is from genome assembly GCF_032582135.1 of Pseudomonas syringae group sp. J309-1. Classification (NCBI taxonomy): domain Bacteria; kingdom Pseudomonadati; phylum Pseudomonadota; class Gammaproteobacteria; order Pseudomonadales; family Pseudomonadaceae; genus Pseudomonas; species Pseudomonas syringae group sp. J309-1. Next base: position 128,379 of record NZ_JAWHNU010000012.1, read on the forward strand.
GACCCGAGCTTCGCTGTCGAGATATGGCGACGGGTGCGCTTTGCGTATACTGCTCCGATGTTTTCCCAATCAGACTTCCGCCCTCGTTGTGCCAGATGGCTCATCGCAACCGGACTCTTCCTGATGCTCGGCGCCTGTGTTGATAAACCCAACACACTGGAGCGAGTAAAGGAGGACGGCGTGCTGCGCGTGGTCACTCGCAACAGCCCCGCGACCTACTTCCAGGATCGCAACGGGGAGACAGGCTTCGAGTACGAATTGGTCAAGCGTTTCGCCGAAGATCTCGGCGTAGAGCTGAAGATCGAAACAGCCGACAATCTTGATGAGTTGTTCGATCAGATCCAGAAACCAGGCGGTCCGGTGCTGGCAGCCGCTGGATTGATCGATACGGAGCAGCGTAAAAAGCAGGCGCGCTTCTCTCACTCCTACCTTGATGTCACCCCGCAAGTCATTTATCGCAACGGCCAGTCACGCCCTACCGACCCTTCAGATCTGGTCGGCAAGCGCATTATGGTCCTTAAAGGCAGCAGTCATGCCGAACAGATGGCCGCTCTGAAAGCACAAAATCCTGCAATCGAGTACGAAGAATCCGACGCTGTTGAGGTTGTTGACCTCCTGCGAATGGTAGATGAGGGCCAAACTGACATCACGCTGGTGGATTCCAACGAACTGGCGATGAATCAGGTTTACTTTCCCAACGTGCGCGTGGCCTTCGATCTGGGCGAAGGTAAAGGGCAGCGCTGGGCAGTCGCACTTGGCGAAGACAACAGCCTGCTCAACGAAATCAACGCCTACCTCGACAAGGTCAATAAAAACGGCACCTTGCAGCGCTTGAAAGACCGCTATTACGGGCACGTTGACGTTTTGGGTTATGTGGGCGCTTATACCTTCGCCCAGCATTTGCAGGAACGCTTGCCTAAATACGAGAAGCACTTCCAGGCGTCTGCCAAGAAAGAACAAGTGGACTGGCGTCTGCTGGCAGCCATCGGCTATCAGGAATCACTGTGGCAGCCCGGCGTTACTTCCAAGACTGGCGTGCGCGGCCTGATGATGCTGACCCAAAACACCGCCCAGGCCATGGGTGTGTCCAACCGACTGGATGCCAGACAGAGCATTCAGGGTGGTGCAAAGTATTTTGCCTACGTGAAGGAACAGCTGGACGACACGATTTTAGAGCCGGATCGTACGTGGTTTGCTCTCGCTTCCTACAACATTGGTAGCGGACATTTGGAAGATGCGCGGAAATTGGCACAAAACGAAGGACTGAATCCAAATAAATGGCTCGACGTTAAAAAAATGTTGCCCCGCCTTTCGCAGAAAAAGTGGTACAGCAAGACTCGCTATGGATACGCCCGAGGCGGCGAGCCGGTGCATTTCGTGGCCAACATCCGCCGTTACTACGACATTCTCACCTGGGCCACTCAGCCTCAGCTTGAAGGCAGCCAGGTTGCAGAAAGCAATATGCATGTGCCGGGTGTTAACAAGACCAAGCCTGCAGAAGAAAATCCTCCGCTGTAAGCCCTCCCCCTGCCTCTCTACAACAATATTGAAATGAAACGCGAGCTCACTGGAGCTCCATGATCTCAAGCTCATGATGAACCTATGCAGACTGTGTGAAAACCCAAGCCTCACCGCATAACCAAAAAAATGCCTCGACCTGTTCGGGGCATTTTGCCGTTTCC